>JANQKA010000698.1 GCA_028281405.1 Hasllibacter sp.
ACGGCGAAGGGAAACCTCAATTTCGGGAAGGTGCGGAGCCTGCGCGCCGAAATCGTGGAGCGCCTCTACGCGGGCGGCCCCGGGGTTGTCGAGCTTTGAGACCCGACGAGGGGAATGAACCTTGGGAGTGATGGCCGCGTGGAGGGAACGGCCTTGAATCCATCGCGCGGGGAATTCATGTTGATCCCCCGGTTCGCGCCGCGTCCGCCGCCTTCGAAAATTTTATGTGGGTGGGACCGGCCAGGCGGTGGAAAGACCAAGGATGCTCCGTCCGTGAAATCACGCGCTCGGCACCCGATGGACGGGATTCACGCGCCGCGCCTGAAACCATACGGATTCACGGGCGTTCCGGCGCGCGGAGGTGTCGTCGACCCGGAACGGTGGGGATCGGCGAAACGGAACAATTCGGCCGGCGACGTCCAGCGGTCGGTGGCGACATCCGTGACAAACGCACCCGAATCGCGCATGCGACACCACGCGAGGATCCACTTGGAGGGATTGACAAAGTTCGGCGCTTCTTGATGCCCGGGAGGAATTGTGGCGGCGAATCACGCGCCGACCGGAGACATGGCCATGGTTCGGACCTCGGAGAGCGCGGAATTGTCAGGCGGACGGGTGGAAACGCCGCCAACGGCGTCCGTGGCCAAACAAATCACGCTGGCCATGCATGCTCGATTGGAGTGACAATGGAGGGCGGGATGACCGACAAATACGCCAATAGGCGAATTCACGTCCACGTGACCTCGGGTGCGGCGACCTTCCTACGGGATTCGGTAGGACATGGCGTCACCGCCCCTGTCGCCATAGACGTACACGGGAGATACGCTCGCGAGCGGCGCTCCCGAATCTTGCGCGTGGCGGGGTTGGCCCGCTCCGGCGATGGGTGGACACATTGGGCGATTCTTGCTAAATTCGAAAGCCGGGCCGGCGGAACACCCACGGAACAATCATGCTTTGGACACGGATCGGTTTTTTCCGCGCGCCCGAATGACGATTGAACGCGCCGGAATGGCGACGTGGCTCCCGCGCCGAACGGATAAAGATGGACCGCGGGCCTCGATGGTGAAGAACAAGGAGACCGAAATGCGCGACGGCATCAAGCCCCTCACCCTCCCGGGGTGCAATGGCGGAATCCGCGCCGGGGGGCGCGCGTCATTTGGCGCGACCACGGGCGCCGCCGCGGCCCTGTGCGCGTTGGCGGGGTGTGGCGGTGGAGGTGGAGATGGAGGAACCACAACTTCCGGCGGCTCCCACACGGGCACTTCCGACGCCGACACCATCGACCTCGTGGACCGCGGCGACGCGATCAAGTCGGTCGACGCCGGCGCGGGCAACGACACGATCAACACGGGAATCGGCGAACAGACGATCGACGGCGGCGCGGGCGATGACACGATCGATGGCGGAGCCGGCGAAGACACGATCAACGGCGGCGACGGCGACGACACGCTGACCGGAGGCGTCGGCGACGACACGATCGACGGAGGAGCGGGCGACCGTGATGTCGCGGTCTACTCCGGCGCACGGGCGGACTACCGCGTCTCGATTGTCGACGGAGAGGGCGGCGGTCCCGCCCGGTTTCTCGTGCTTCACGAGACCGACACCGACAGTGATGGCCGCGACACGCTGGCCAATGTCGAGATGATCCAATTCGGCGCGGCGGCGGCAGTCGCGCTGGACGCGAACCTCGTCTCCGGCGGGGTTCCGGTCGGAGTCGCGCGGGGCGCGCCGATGGCGAGCGCGGTTTACGTCGCCGGGGCGCAGATCGCCGCCATCGACGTTTCCATGTTTTTCGACGTCGCCGACGGGGTGGACGCGACCTACGGAATTGAAGGCGCCCTTCCGGCCGGCCTTGTGTTCACGGCGGCCACCGGCATGCTCATCGGAAGGGCTCCGATGGCGTCAACCACGATCACGATCATCGCGTCCCATGTGGACGGGGCGACCTACGACGATGTCGCGCACGAGTATGTCATCGCCGTCGCCATCGATCCCTCGACCAATGGAGGCGGAGAAACTCCTCGTCCGTTGTCCGTCGAAATTCCTCCTGGTCAGAAATTTATTGTCGGTCCCGGCGGAGTGGGAAACGATATGAATATGGACTTTATAAGTGACGGAATCAATGCCGCCCGCTGGTTCTCAGGAGGCTCTGGCGAACTCACATTCACAGCCGCTTTGGACGGTGGAGGCGATTTGAGCGAAATTGGATTAAGTATATCCGAAACAGGTCTTATTGAAGGAGAGTTGTTAAATCACGACAACTTCAATGAAATAATAATTTCCGCGATCGACGAAGCAGGACAGTCCGTGAGCGCAATTCTCGCGATCGACATAAACCACGCCCCTTTTCATGGCACGGAGATTCTCAATACCAAAGTGTCCTTGGGAGATCCTATTGGAGAAGAGTCCGGCGACGGAATTCCGCTTCGATATAGGTTCACGGATCGAGACGGGGACAGCCTGACTTTCGAGGCATTTCTTCCCGATGGTCGTGGAATTGACGAAATTGGATTGAATATCGACGAAGACGATGTCATCCAGGGTATTGTCGTCGGCACCGGGGACACAACGGTGACCGTTGTGGTTTCCGATGGATATGGCGGGGAAAGCCGCGCGGAATTTTCCATCGACGTGAATGAAAATCCAATCCCCAACACACCCGCGACAACCCTGACGGCCGGTCACGCCGATCCCATCAGATTGGGCATGAGGGAAAATTTCAACGAACCGGATGGAGACGAAATGACGTTCACCGCGTCGACGGGAGGAGAGCACGCGACTCTCGCGAGTATCGGCCTCGCACTCGACGGCGATTCCGGGGTTCTCTCCGGAAGGTTCACGGGAATCAATTCCTCCCCGATCACGATATACGCCCATGACGGAAGGGGAGGATCCGGCGAACACCGCGTAATTTTGACAGGGGACAACGCGTCCGCGGTAATCCAGCGCGACATAACGGATCAAATCGCAACGGTCGGTGAAACATTCAGTCTCGATATTTCGGAGGAATTGGTCACCGACATCGATGGCGCGGTTGAATACGGTTTGTTCGTCGTGGATCGTCACGGATCGGCGATTCCGGTCGAATTGGCGCCGGTGGATGGCGTTCCGTTCACGTACGACGGAACCACCCTCTCCTTCGATGCGGATGTCCCGGCCTCCTACGGAGGCATCGCTTGGGATTTGGTCGCGACCGCCGCGGGAAGCGGGCGCGTCGCGACGACGGAATTCCGATTGGCGGTTCCACTACCGACAGGCGCGACGAGTTCCCTTCCATTTCAATTCACGGAAGCCCGGGAGTACGGTCTGGGCACCGACACGCACGACCGCTTCAATCCGATCAACGGAGTGCACGCGCTGATCGACGATGAGGATGACGAAGGTCGCGGCTTCGAGAGCAACTGGGCCGGCGATGGAACATTCAACCAAACCGTGGAAATCACATGGTCGTTCGTCGACACGGGATCCGAGTTCAACGGGACTGAATACCCGGAAAAAATTCCGGTGACAACCGAATTCAGCCAATCGGACAAGGAATTCGTACGGGAAACCATCGCCCATATCGACTCCCTGATCGGAGCGTCGTTCGAGGAAGTCGAAGACAATGGGAGAACCGACCGGGGCGACATCGCCATAATCACGCCCCTATGGGAAGAAGCCGGAGTGGTCAGAACGCAACTCTTGGCGCTCGCGTTCAAACCGCGGAATATCGATGGGCTCTCCCCGAAGGAAACCACGAAGTCGGACAAACACAATCATTGGGGGGACATTTTAATTCCCCGATCCAGGGAAGAAACCAATCTGTATGAAAGAAATTATTCAGATGCGCGGAGTACATTCGTCCACGAAGTCATGCATTCAATGGGATTCAACGATTTTCCGGATTCCACGCTTACGGAATTGGGGATGGAAAGCGTGATGCCATACAGCAATGCGTACACCGGCACGTTTCATTGGTTCCCCCGGTCGGGATCGCTGCCCGCTCCGGAATTGGTCGAATTGGTTCCCTGGATGCCTGGATTGTACGACATTGCCACGCTTCAACATTTATATGGAGCGAAAGTCGAATCAAACGCGGGAAACAATGTTTATGAATTCGATGACGACACACCGGTATTCGAAGTCATTTGGGACGGCGGCGGCGTTGACACGATTGTTCAGTCCGGGGACCGGAGCGCGGTAATCGATCTCAATCCGGCCGGAAGATCCACACTCGGTTTCCATGGAGGTCGGAGTTACGACATGTCCGCGGTGGCGGTCGCGATGAGCGAGCACGAATTGAGCGCGGAAAGATCTTTCGGGGCGACCTGGCGCACTTTGAATTTCGGCGCCGATTCGGAGAAGTGGGTGTATTCGCTCTCGAATGATGGTGAGATTGCGACCATAACCCCCAATTTGACATCCATCGGTGTGGTGGAGAATTCAAGCGTGGAGTATCAAATTGAACTGATGAACGGCACTACGATTAATGGGGATTGGGACGCTGAAACGACATTTCGTGACCACGACAATTCCAACCACAATGTCGCGATCGCGCTTGGGGTGGTAATAGAAAACGCCGAGGGCGGCGGTGGAGATGATCGGATTATAGGAAATTTCGCCGACAACTCACTCACCGGCGGAGGTGGAAATGACGTGTTCGTCATCACGCGAGACCCAGTGGCGGGAATGGATGCCATCACCGATTTCACCCCCGGCGAGGATATGATTGAATTCGTTCACTTTCAGGAATCCGATGTCGAAATCCGAGAGGCGGGGAGCAACGCGGTGTTTTCTTCCCATGGTATGGAATTGACACTCTCCGGTATTCAAACCATGGATCTTGAGGCCGGGGTGGATTATGTGTTCGTCGAAGATCCAAGAGATGTGACACTTATTGGAAATGGAAATGTCAGGCATTTCCGGCGTTTGGACGACAGGGTTTCCGTGGATGGCGACGAAAATCTCGTTTCGACCGGTTACGGAAACGACACAATAACCGCGTCCGGAGACCGCAACATGCTGTACGGCAATCGAGACGACGATGAAATTTCGGTAACCGGAAACCATAACTCGATAATCGATTATTACGGAAACAATCAAATCGAGATGACGGGAAATTCCAACCATTTCAATGGAACGGGTGACGTAATCATATCGGGAAGTGAAGGACGAGTCGATATCTCCAAACGCCTCTCTTCCCAATCGGATGACTCGACGATAACAATTCGAAGCGGCAGTGGCCATTCAATTTTCTTGTACGAATCCGGAACGACGGTTAAATTAGAAAGCGTAGCCGGACAAACCAGAATACATGATTTTGAAGTTGGCGAGGATGTTGTCGAATTCGTTGGCTTTGACCGTGAGGATTTCACCAGCATCGGATTGGAGGACGTACCGAATTCACCATCCGGCGCGAGGCATTTCGTGTTTAGGACGGAGGATGGCGCCGTTTTTTTTAGTGACTACACCTCTACTTTCCCGTCCCTAACCGAGGGCGCGGATTATTTTTTCATTTGACGAGGGGAAACCCCGCGCTTCGAATTCCATCCATGGACCTCAGCCCGGGCCGCGGAGCCGCATCGGGTGGTCGCGACCGCGGGAGCGTCCGCCGGAGGCGGCTCCGCGGCCCGGGTTGAGGCCAAAGAGAGAACATTGTCCGGTTGCGAGTGCGAACAAATTAGGGGGCATGTCACCGTGGTAAAGGTGAATGGCGGCGAGATTTGAATCGCGGCGGAAAGGGTCGTGACCGGCATCGGGCGGAGCGGTCAGGCAAGTCGGCGTTCCGTGAGGCGGGCTGCGCGCGCTGTCCATCACATTCGGGTTTCTTGACCGCGCGGTTGGTCGAATCCGCGGGCGCGGTCGGAGCGGCGGTCATCCGGAAGGTAGGGCGGTTTTGAAGCTTGTTCCCGATCAACTGGAATTCTCGGCGATATTCCTGGGCTCGATGAAGGTGGGGGCGAGGTGGTGTGGTGCCGGAGTCCGTAGGCGCGCTTTTGACGACGGAGGACCACCGCTAAACCCTCGCCTTCCGCCGCTCGGCGGCGCTGTTCGTCTCCTATGGGATTTGGCCCCGCATCGAACCAGCCCTGTCTGACAATCCATAGACGCGGATCGTGGTGAACATCGGCAAAGCCCCCGGCGGGAGGACGTCCTGGGAGTCGTCCATGCCCGGGGTGGGTCCTTGGGCCTCGGTCGCCGCCGACGAAGACGAATGCGGATTCTGGTTCCAATCGTCGGGGTCCGCTGGACGGCCCAAGGGGGTGACGCCATTGCTTGGGATTTTGCCCAGCTGGGCAACGCCCGCTAGGATTGTTCCCATGTTTCGCGTTTCGCGCGTGGCGGCGTTGGTCCGCTCCGGCGACGGGTGGACATATCGTGCGATTCGTGCCAGTTTCGCGAATTGGGCTGGCGGGACACCCACGGGAGCATCATGCATGCGACACGGATCGGGGATTCCCGCGCGACCGAATGACGATTGAACGCGCCGGAATGGCGTCGTGGCTCCCGCGCCGAATGGGTGTGATGGACCGCGGGGTTAGATGGTGAAGAACTTGGAGATCGAAATGCACGACGGACTCATGCCCTTTTCCCTCCCGAGGTATTTTCGCGGAATCCGCTCCGGGAGGCGCGCGTCGTTCGGCGGGACCGCGGGCGCCGCCGCGGCCCTGGGCGCGTTGGCGGGATGTGGCGGAGGCGGCGGCGGAGGAGGTGGCGAGGGTGGCGGAACCACAATCCCCGGCGGCTCCCACACGGGCACTTCCGACGCCGACACCATCGATCTCGTGGACCGCGGCGGCGCGCTCATGTCGGTCGACGCCGGCGCGGGCAACGACACGATCAACACGGGAGCCGGCGAACAGACGATCGACGGCGGCGTGGGCGATGACACGATCGACGGCGGAGCCGGCGACGACACGATCGACGGTGGCGAAGGCGTCGACACGGCCGTGTTCGCGGGAGCGGCGGCGGGTTATCACGTCACCGCGGAGCTTGAAGGGACGAACGTTTCGTTCACCGTCGAGGACAACGACGCGGACGCCGACGGCGACGATGGAACGGACACCCTGGAAAGCATCGAGGTGCTGCGGTTCGGTGGGAACAGTCTCGCGGTGGTGGGGCACGGAGCCGCCGACAGGACCGCGGAGGACGCCGAGGTCGTCTTGGGCGACGCGACGCCGAACGGCGCCGGAACGGAGCTGTTCGACGGTGGCGGGGGCGACGATCTGATGTTCGGATTCGGCGGCGACGACGTCATGGTCGGCGGCGCGGGCGACGACAGGATGTTCGGTGGCGACGGCGACGACACGCTCACCGGAGGCGCCGACTACGACACGCTGACCGGAGGCGTCGGCGACGACACGATCGACGGAGGAGCGGGCGACGGTGATGTCGCGGTCTATTCCGGCGCCCGGGCGGATTACCTCGTGTCGATGATCGACGGAGAGGGCGGCGGTCCCGCCCGGTTTCTCGTGATTCACGAGACCGACACCAACAGCGACGGACGCGACACGCTGACCAATGTCGAGATGATCCGGTTCGGCGCGGCGGCGCCCGTCGCGCTGAACGCGGAACTCGCCACAGACGGGGCGCCGCTCGGCGTCGCGAGCGGCGCGCCGACGGCGAGCGAGGAATACGGGGCCGGAGCGCCGATCGCCGCCATAGACGTGTCCATGTTTTTCGAGGTCGCCGACGGGGTGGACGCGACCTACGGAATCGACGGAACCCTTCCGGCGGGCCTCGTGTTTTCGGAGTCCACCGGCATGCTCACCGGCACGGCTCCGACGGCGTCGACCACGATCACGATCATCGCGTCCCATGTGGACGGCGCGACCTACGACGATGTCGCGCACGAGTATGTCATCACGGTCGCCGCGGCCGGCATGCCAACCAACGTGTTGGACGCCACGGACAACATTCACGTCGATCCGAACATGGCCGGCATGGAAAACGCGACCATCGAGGGACTCGCGGGCGACGACGCGATCACCGGCGGCGCGGGCGACGACACGCTGTTCGGCAATTCGGCCACCGTGCTCGGAACGGATGGCGAGCGCGACACCGCGGTGTACGGGGGCGTGTTGGCGGGCTATTCGATTTCGGCCGAGTTGCACACCTTCAACCCCGATGGCGGCGGCGGCGCGGTGGAAAACATCCCGCGGATCACCGTGACCGACACCGCGACGACGGGGCCCGGAGCCGTGAACGAGGGCACGGACACCTTGGTCGGCTTCGAGGTGGTCCGGTTCCAAAACCCGGCGGGCGGAAACTTGGATCTCATGGTGGTCCGGGCGGGCGCCGCCACGGGCGCGAACGCCGAGATCGTCTTGGGAACCGAGGGTCCGGATGGATCGTCCACCGGCGTGGTCGACGGCGGAGCCGGCGACGACTTCATTTTCGGCTTCGCGATGGACGACCACCTCTCCGGAGGAGCCGGCGACGACCGGCTCGACGGCGGCGCGGGCTCGGACACCGCG
>JANQKA010000718.1 GCA_028281405.1 Hasllibacter sp.
CGGATCCCTTCCGATTCGGCGCGGCTCCCCTCGTCGACGCCCTCGCCGAATTCCGATGATCGGGCTTTCCGTCGCGGAGGACCGTTTCCCGTTGGCGGAAACGTTTACGATTTCGCGGGGCTCGCGCACCGAGGCCCGCGTCCTGACCGTCACCGCGGCCGACGGCGCGCACCGCGGGCGGGGCGAGTGCGTGCCCTATGCGCGCTACGGGGAGACGATGGAGAGCGTCGCCGCGGGGATCGAGGCGTTGGGGGAGGTCGGCGACCGACGCGTTCTGGCCGAGGCCATGCCCCCGGGAGCGGCCCGCAACGCCGTGGACTGCGCCCTTTGGGATCTGGAGGCGAAGCGGGCCGGCGCGAGGGCGTGGGAACTCGCCGGCCTGCCGGAGCCGGGTCCGGAAATCACCGCCTTCACGCTGTCGTTGGACACGCCCGAAAACATGGAGGCCGCCGCTCGCCGCCACGCTCGGAGGCCTCTCCTGAAGATCAAGCTCGGCACGCCCGACGACATGCCCCGGTTGGAGGCGGTTCGCCGCGGAGCGCCCGGAGCCCGCGTCATCGTCGACGCGAACGAAGGCTGGACCGCGGATGTCTATTCCGATCTGGCGCCCCACCTTCTCCGGTTGGGCGTCGCGTTGGTGGAGCAGCCCTTGGCGGCGGACGAAGACGGGATGTTGGGCGAAATCGACCGTCCGGTGCCGGTCTGCGCGGACGAAAGCTGTCACGACCGGGTGTCCCTGCCGTCGCTGAAGGGCAAGTACGACGTGGTCAACATCAAGCTGGACAAGACCGGGGGCCTGACGGAGGCGCTGGCGCTGCGGGAGGCTGCCCTCGCGGAGGGATACGGGATCATGGTCGGTTGCATGGTGGGATCGTCGCTCGCCATGGCGCCGGCCGTCCTGGTGGCGCGCGGCGCCGACGTGACGGACCTCGACGGCCCGCTTCTCCTGGCGCGCGACCGCGATCCGGCGCTGACCTACGACGACGCCGGGGTTCATCCACCCTCCGCCGCCCTTTGGGGCTGACGTGCGGGAGCCGCGCTGCCCGGCCGACCCCGGGAGGAGACGGGATCATGGCCGACCGCGCGGCGGAGTCGTCACCCACCACGCCGCCGGCGGTTCCGGCGGCGACCTGAGCGTGGGCGGGGGACAGCGACAATTCATTTCATTTGGCCCGCTAACGCGGTCCGCGGCCGACCGCCGCCGGGTTCATCTTCCGCCCCCGCGCTCCGGGTTTGACGGGCGGCTGCCGCGCTGCCCCGGGCCGCCGCCGCGGGAGGGCACGGGATCATGGTCGGTCGCGTGTTGGAGTCGACGCCTTCACGGAGCCAGTGGATTCGGTGGCGCGTGGCCCGGGCGGGGGAAAGCGACAATCCTATTCTTTGGGCCCGCGAACTCGGTTCGCCGCCTTCCGCAGCCAGTCTCACCTTCCGCCCGCCGCGCTCCGGGATTGACGGGCGGGTTGCCGCGCGGCCCTTGTCCGTCGCCGCGGGAGAACCAGGGATCATGGTCGGTCGCGTGTCGGATTCGCCGCAATTCACGGAGTCGGTCGATTCGGTGGCGCGCGGCGCCGGTCGGGGGATATCGAAAATCCTATTCTCTTGTTCCGCGAACGCAATCCGCGGTCGGCCGCCGCCGGGCCCACCCTCCTCCCGCCGGGCTCCGGGGTTGCGGGCGGGTGCCGCGCGGCCTCGGGTGCCGCCGCGGGAGGACGCGGGATCATGGTCGGTCGCGTGTCGGAGTCGCCGCAATTCACGGAGCCGGTCGAATCGGTGGCGCGCGGTGCCGGGCGGGGATTTCGTCATCATTTTCCGTTGTCCCGCTTTCGCGACCCGCCGCCGACCACAGTCGGTGTCAACCCTCCGCACTCCGGTGACGAGGGGCGCCCCGCGCCGCTCGGGACGGTTCGGGCGGAGGCGCCGCGCCCGCCGACGGCGCTTGCGGACGGCCCGTCCGCGGGGCAAATTCTCCATGCCGAATCAGGGAGGTCCGCATGGCCCGGGTCGTCTACAACAACGGAGTATACGAGAAGGATTTCGAGGCGCGGGTCTCGATTTTCGACCGCGCCTTCCTGATGGCCGACGCCGTCTACGAGGTGACCAGCGTCCTGGACGGCAAACTGGTCGAGTTTGACGGCCACATGACGCGGCTGCGCCGGTCGATGTCCGAACTCGACATCCCCGACCCTCCCGGAATGGACTCGCTCCTGGATATCCACCGCGGGCTCGTGAAGGAGAATTCGGTCAGGGAGGGGGGCATCTACCTGCAGGTTTCGCGCGGCGGCGTGGACCGCGATTTCCTTTGGCCGGAGGAGGGAGTGCCCTCGTCGATGGTGCTGTTCAGCCAGTCGAAGCCGCTGACCGACAATCCCGCCGCGGGGCGGGGCATCGCGGTGATCACCATCCCCGACCTGCGCTGGCGCCGCCGGGACATCAAGACGACGCAGCTGCTCTATCCCAGCTGGGGCAAGGTGATGGCCAAGCGCGCCGGGGCCGAAGACGCCTGGATGGTCGAGGACGGCGAAGTCACCGAGGGCACCTCGAACAACGCCCACATCGTCAAGGATGGGCAGATCATCACCCGGGACCTGTCCAACGACATCCTGCACGGCATCACACGCGGGTCCGTCCTCGCCTACGCCCGCGGCGCGGGGCTGGAGGTGGTCGAGCGCCCGTTCACGGTGGAGGAGGCGCTGTCGGCGGACGAGGCGTTCATCACGTCGTCGTCCCTGTTCGTGATGCCGGTGGTGATGATCGACGGCGTGGCGGTCGGCGACGGGCGGCCGGGCAAGGTCAGCGGGCGGCTGCGGGAGATTTACATCTCCGAGAGCCGGAAGCGCGCGGTCTGAAGGGGGACGGCTCGCCGTCCCGGGGGATTCCGCGGGCCGCCGGGCGTAAGTCCGCCACCCCGGAACGCGCCGGGGACGGGTGGCGTCCGGTCAACCGGACTTTCCGACGTTTTCGGCGAAGGATTGTTCGAACCGTTCCTTTTTCGACGGGTCGGCCTCGGTCTGGAAGCGTTCCTTCCACTCGGTGAAGGGCATTCCGTAGAACGCCTCCCTTCCCTCCTCCTTGCTCATCTCGATTCCCCGTTCGGCGGCGGCCTCCTGGTACCAGCGACCCAGGCAATTCCGGCAGAAGCCGGCGAGATTCATCATGTCGATGTTCTGGACGTCGGTCCGGTCCTCC
>JANQKA010000722.1 GCA_028281405.1 Hasllibacter sp.
AAGGTCTGGGAGGCTTCCAATCCTCCGGGATCCCGCGCAGTCACCGTGATCATCCGGTCGCCCGCGCCCGACGGAGTTCCGACGATCATGTTGTTCTCGAGCCTCAGCCCGATGGACGAAAGGTCGCCCGAGTCGTCCACCACCGCGCCGAAGGTCAGGGGGCCGCCCTCGGAATCGCCGAACGCGGTATCCAGATTGATCGCGTCCACCGCGTAGCCGACCACGGCGTTCACGGTCGCGCCGTCGACCGGAGCCGACCCGTCCACCGGGGCCGTGTTCGCGGCCGAGGTCACCACCATGAAATCCAGCGAAGCGGTCCCCCCCGCCGGGTCGGTGGCCGTGACCCGGATCGTCAGCGTGCCCGCCTCGCTCGGCGTTCCGCCGATCATGCCGTCGGCGAGCGTCAGGCCGGTTCCAGACAGGTCCGTCGAGAGATTTCCGTCTCCATCGACCACCCGCGCCGTGAAGGTCAGAGTTCCGTTTTCGGGATCGGTGAACGCGGCGGCCACGTTGACCGCCTCAATCGCTCCGCCCACCACCACCGCGGGCGGATTCGCGATCGTGGTGCCGGTCGGATCCTGATTCTCGGCGACCCTCAGCGTGAAGGTCTGTGTGGATTCCAGCCCGCCGGAATCCCGCGCCGTCACCGTGATCATGCGCTCGCCCACGCCGGTCGGAGTCCCGACGATCATGTTGTTCGAGATCGACAATCCGATGGACGACAGGTCGGCGGATCCGTCCACCGACGCCCTCAATGTCAGAGTACCTCCCTCCGGGTCGCTGAACGCGCGGCCCAGATCGATGGCGTCGATCTCCCGACCGGCCACTCCGCTCAGCGTGATGCCGTCGACCGGGGACGAACCGGCCACCGGGGCCGTGTTCGGCACCGCCGTCACAACCGTGAAATCCTGCGTCGCCGTCTCCCCCGACGGGTCAGTCGCCGTCACCCGGATCGTCAGCGTGCCCGCAACGCCCGGCGTTCCACTGATCATCATGTTGTCCCTGCCGAACGTCAGCCCGGTGCGCGTGAAATCCGACAGGCTTCCATTGGCCCCGACAATCTGCGCCGTGAAGGTCAGCGCGTCCCCGTCGGGGTCCGAAAACGCCCTGGACACGTCGATCGGTGAAATCGCGTCGCCGAGTTCCACATTCACCGTGGTTCCGTCCACGGGGGAAGGGCCGTTCACCGGGGCTTGATTCCGCGTGACGGTGAAATTGGGGGAAATCAGGATCCTGTGCTCGACGGCCACGGCGCCCCCGCCCTTGGAGACGGTGACGAACGCGACCACATCCTCGGATCCCTCGAAATTGCCGGAGATGGTGCCGGTGGCTTCATCGTAGGTCAGACCGCTCCCGCCGCGACTCAATTCAACCGTGAAATCCAATTCGCCGCCATCGGGGTCCGCGAATCCCGAAACGACATCGATGGGATCGATGGGCGTCCCCGCCACGGCGCCCCGCTCGTACACGTTGTCCCTTGTCGCCCTGGGTCTCGCGGCCCCCTCCATCGGTTGCGCCGCCGCGATGGTGAAGACGCTCGTGGCGCTGGCGCCATTGGCGTCGGTGACGACGATGGTGACTTCAACGTCGCGCTCGTCCTCGATCGTGCCGTAAATTATCCTTCCGCTACGATCGACCGTCAGACCGGTGCCTTCCAGGCCCGTCACATCGTAGGACAGACTGTCGCCGTCGGCGTCCGTGAAGTAAGCGGCGCCGAGGTTGATCGGGACAATGCTGGAACCTGCGTCCACGCCCACGCTCCGCGGCAGGGGGGTGACCGAAGGCGTGGGCGGGGTGTTGCCCGCGGGCGACTGACCTCCGCCGGAACCGCCGCCGCCTCCGCAACCCGCCAGCGCGGCCGCGCCGGTCATCATGCCGAGGTATCCGCGCGCCCTCCCGCCGCGCGCGGCGCGATTCGCGTTCACCGGGAATCCTTCGCTCATGGCGTCACACCTCCATCTTTCGCCCGATCCGGCAAAAAGGAGGAGGAAAGGGAAAGCCCCTCTTCGCCGAATCCTTTTTTACCCGGACGATCATTCCTCACTTCCGGCGACCTTGCCCTCTCGCCGCTGAATCCGCAACCGAAATCTACGGCGAATCGGTGCGTCCCGCGCGCGGAGTCATAGGTTGCCTTTGCGTGTAAAGGAATTGTGAATTCTTGTGCGTCCCACGCGCGCCGCGCCAAGGTCGAACGCCTCGGGCAACGACCCGAATCGGGAGACTGTGGAATCCGCACGAATCTGGAGGCGGCGGGAACCGCGCCGACACCCAAAATGGCACTTGTCGCGTTGAAGCCAACGGCGCGCGCGATGGGGCGCGGTCCACAAGCCCATGCGGACCGGGCCGACGCGGTTTCGCTCCGACCGCGGAAGGTTGACTCGTCTGGGCGTCACGACGCCCTTCGGGGCCTGGGGTTGTGGAAGTATTCAGCGAACGGCGATCCGTCGCCAATGTTGCTCCGAACCGACGCCCGCGGTGGCGTGGGCCGCATCCACCGAGCGAAGGCCGTTCAATCCTCCGGATCCGGGCCTTCCGCTCCACCCGTCACCTCAATTCCAGAGGGATTCTCCACGGAAATGGCACGCAAATCGAATGCCCAACGCGATTTGACGCCCTCGGGGAGCGGCTTCGAAACTATTGTCTCGCCACCGCCCTCTTGGGAGCCACGCTCCGGCATCGACCTCCGCCGATTCTTCCGATTCGGCGATTCGACACCGCCCCCAACATCTTGTGGGGAATCCAGTGCCCGCCCCAAGATGAGGCGGGCACAGGCCACATACGGGATCTGGTCCCATGTGGCCGCGGTAAGCGGGCAACTTGGTGTGGGGTGCGGGATTCCCACCTGACGCCCCGAGGGTTCGATTCCCTCCGCCCGCTCATCGTCGACACCCATATCAAATCAATTCCGCGCCCGCAAGCATCCTAATTGGTCAATTGGCGGAAATCGACCCGCGCCGGCGCCGAGTCCCCCCGCCCACTTGTCCGGGCTTCGTTGGCCACGCTGAGCGGGCGGTTGCGCGGAACCGGTCACGACAACGGTCCCGGACTTGGATTCGTTCCAGTGCTTCCCTCGAACGAAAGCCCGACATTCGTCCGCATCCAGACCTTCCGCTTCCATGGCGGCCATGCTTTCGGCAGGCGATTCACGACATTGCCCGGCGAATCACATCGCCGGGAAGATTCGTTGGCCGCCAAGGCGCACCAGCGCGGGAATCGACCCGACCTTTGCCGTGGAACCATGAATCGGTCCCGGTTCACTCCACCCGAACGACAGCCTTCAATTCCAAGGCTCCTGGCCGTCCGCGCCACCCGGCGTCCCAGACCCCAACGCGCATTCACAACCGGATGGCCCGCGAATCGAACACCCTGTGCGGTCCGGCGCCCCCAGGAAGCTGTTACAGGTTTCGACCCGCCGACGCCGTTTTGTCGCTCCGCGCTCCGGCACCGAACTCCGCCGAACCCTCCGGTTCGGCGATTCGACACCACCCCCAACATCTTGTAGGGAATCCAGTGCCCGCCTCAAGTTGAGGCGGGCACAGGCCACACGCGGGATCCGATCCCGTGTGGCCGCGGTAAGCGGGCGACCTGGTGTGGGGTGCGGGATTGCCACCTGTCTCCCCGAGGGTTCGATTCCCTCCGCCCGCTCATCGTCGACACCCATATCAAATCAATTCCGCGCCCGCAAGCATCCAAATTGGCCAATTGGCGGAAATCGACCCGCGCCGGCGCCGAGTCCCTCCGCCCACTTGTCCGGGCTTCGTTGGCCACGCTGAGCGGGTGGTTACGAGGTACCGGTCACGACAACGGTCCCGGACTTGGATTCGTTCCAGTGCTTCCCTCGAACGAAAGCCCGACATTCGTCCGCATCCGGACCTTCCGCTCCCATGGCGGCCATGCTTTCGGCAGGCGAATCACGACATTGCCCGGCGAATCACATCGCCGGGAAGATTCGTTGGCCGCCAAGGCGCGCCAGCGTGGGAATCGACCCGACCTTTGCCGTGGAACCATGAATCGGTCCCGATCCACCCCACCCGAACGATAGCTTTCAATTCCAAGGCCCTGGCCGTCCGCACCACCCGGCGTCCCAGACCCCAACGCGCATTCGCAATCGGATGACCAGCGAATCGAACGCCCTGTGCGGTTCGGCGATCCCAGGAATCTGTTACAGGTTTCGCCCCGTCGACGCCGTTTTGGAGCGCCGCGCTCCGGCATCGATCGACGCCGAACCCTCCGGTTCGGCGATTCGACACCACCCCCAACACCTTGTAGGGAATCCAGTGCCCGCCTCAAGTTGAGGCGGGCACAGGCCACACGCGGGATCCG
>JANQKA010000756.1 GCA_028281405.1 Hasllibacter sp.
CGTCCTCCGAGAAAGTGTTCGACGCGATGGCCCCGTCCACCGCCCGTTGGGCGGCGGCGCGGATTTCCGTCTCGTCGTCGACGAGCGCGAGCACGCGGGAGAGCGCGCCATCGGCGCGCGGTTCCACCACCACGACCATCCCCGCCTGTTTGACCACGCGCGCGATCTCGCCGAGCGCGGCGTCCATCGATGGCTCCGGCACATGGTGCAGGGCGTTGATGACGACGGCGGCGTCGAAGGCGCCGTCACCGTAAGGCATCGCCTCCGCTCCGGCCGCGTCGATATCCGCGCGCGCTCCCGGCGCGGGTGTGGGATCGAGACCACGCCAGAGGGCGCCTTCCGCCTCGAGTTTGGCTCCGAGCCGCCCGGAACCGCATCCCACATCGAGGATGTTCAGGCCGGTCAGCGGAGTCAGGTGGGACAGGATCACGTCAAGGGCGCTTCGGACCCCGCCGCGGACGCGACGTTCCGACTCCGCGTCCCGGGTCCGGTGGAGTCGGCCTCGGGCAACTCCGCGAACCCGATTCTCAGGAGCGGCCGATTCGGATTCGCCGCCGCGCCGGGCCTCCCCGTCGGCGGCCCCGCCCGCGCCGGAGTGTTCCGTTTCATCCCCGGTCGGCGTCCCAATGCTTTGGCGGGCAAAATTATTCATGAGCGTTTTCACTCCGGTGATCGTCGGTTCGAGCCTATCCCGCGTGGAACGCCCCGTCCAGAGGACGGAGCGTTCCACGCGGGCGGTCCGGCGCGCGTCCCGAAAGCAGGCGAAATCCGCGCCCGCCCGCCACGAATTCGAGCGGTGAACCTTCCGGTGAACGGACGATGAAGTCCGGCGGAAGCGTCAAGGCGCGGGACCCTCTCGTTCACGACCGACTCCGCCGATCCCGCGGGCGGATCCATCCACCCGTCCCTCGCCGGATCCCACCGGCCCTCCCGCCACTCCATTGAATTCCCATGCCCAAATTCGGTTCATCCCCGCCGGCGTCGGTCCCAAATGATTCGAATCCGCCGACGGATATTCAACGCCATGACCCGGCGATCGGAATACCGGAACTTCCCCGGACGCTTCGGGGACAAGCGCAGTCCAGTTCCACTTGTCCGGGCGATGCCGTCCTGGTCATGACATGCCCCGCCAATACTCGTCGCGTCGATTTGAACCGTTCCGCCAAGCATGAACTCGGCGGGGGGCGGAACATGCATGAACACCTCGCGGACGCATTGTTGCAAAAACCAGGCCGTCGACTGATTGATCTCCAAATCCCGGGACATCTCCATGCTGGAGACACCCTTGCTGTTCGACATCTCCTGATGCACCGCGAATATCCAATTCCAGAGCGGCAATTTGGAACCATGCATCAGCGTTCCGTTCGTGACCGAAAACCGGGTCCTGCATTTTCCAATCCCGCTCCTGTAGGGATACTTCGGGACATTGGTGAACAGGATTTTCCCGCCGCCGCAGGACGGGCAAGTCAATCGGTCGTCGGGCCGCATGGTCTTTTTCAGCCATGCTTCCGTGTTTTCGGGAACACTGAATATCCGGCACATTCGGAACGTTCCCAAGTCCCGATATTTGATTTCTCCAGATTTGGTTTCGATCCTCGTTCCGAGGGGGATCCCCGCCTCGATCTTGCTTTTGATGTCCGTGATGTCCGTGACGTCCGTGAAGTCCAAAGCCATTGTTTGTCCCTTGAGGTTGATGACTCCCCGCCGGAATGGCGGTTCGCCGTGGCTGGACCGGCTGGACTCCGCCTCATTGTTGGTCGGGCGCTGGAACGTCGGCCGACGCGCGTCGCGTCGACGGCCGTCGCCGAACGGGCCGAGGGTTCCTCCACGCGGAACGGGGCCGTCGCCCGAAGGCGCGGCCGTGTGGTTCGACACTGGATGCGTGGAGATGGAGCGGCGGAGTCCGTCCGACGGGGAGGCCGGGAGGATCCCGGCGGCCCGCCGGGCCGGGCGCCGATCGGGAACCCCGAGTCCCAACAGGGCCCGGGGTTCCGACAGCGCTTCCCGGATATGGAACTGGACACGTCCCCGGGGCCCTTCGGATCGACGGATATTTCAGCCGGAGAAGACCGAATCGGCCGAGTCGCCTTGATTCATTGACGATTCCACGACCGCGGCCGGCAGGGAATTCCCCGGATCACCCCGCCGAACATCCACGCGGGCCACGAGCGGGCGTTCCGTGTCCCGGCGACACGGGTGGCCGCCCGGGTTCGGCGGTCACCACGCGGAAACCGCAGACGCGGGGCCGCGGACCATCCCCGCGGGTGTCGACCAGTGGACCGACGGAGTCCGCTCCGGGAGGCGGGAGCCGGATGGACCCGACGGCGGCCCGGCGACGCGGGGAACGGGGATCACGCCGGGATGAAGGCCGCCGTCCTCGAACCCGCGCGCTCCCCGTCCGGTCGGATCGAACGCGGCAGGATGTGGCCTCGGAGCCGTCGCGGAGCCGGAAGGTGTGAAACGGCATCAGCCGGTCATGTCAGCCCCAGAGAACCTCGACCCGTTCGCCGAGCGGAGCGGTTCCCGGATTCTTACAATCCGTCTCATACAATCGGGTGTGCCTCTGCTCATCGGGGACCAAAGCAAGCGAGTCGGGGATGTTTGACCAACCGGATGGATGACCAACCGAAACCCGCTCACGGTGCGGGATAAGATGTCCAATCCGTTCGATGACTTCCGATACTCGATTTACCCGATAGACATGCCACTGTAGGCGGCCATGAGCACCCGCCATTGACAAGCACTCCGGTCAGCGGTTCATACTCTCAACGTCGGTCGCGCCTTCTGTTCCCATGATAATCTGGTGCTCGGCGAGCACTTCCGTCTTGTCGAGAATAATTTCATCACATCCTACTTTTATCACGAAACCTCACAGAAATGGTTATTTGACTTTGAATGCATTGATTTTATGCCATCAAAATCGGTCGCCGCGCAAAGTGCGCCAGTACCGGTTGGGGAATCCATTTTCACATTGTCTGCCACTATGTCGCTTGATTCCACTGAACTGAATACCACCCTCTCGATTATTTCTTTATCAATTTTCCCTTGCCCTTGAACAACCGTTATGCAATCTTCTAAATTGAATGCTGGATCCGTACCGGTGAAATCATATATTAAAAATTTGCCAACAGCCTCGGTGGGATAAAAATAATAAATATCATTTTTCCATGGAGACTTCGATGAATCAGAAATTGAAACCAATGCCGGCTTTTCTCCAGGCGTGTGTCTTACATAGGCCCGAAGATTGGTCGCATGCGTAAAGATGTTGCCTTGAATTTTCGAAAATTCAATGGAACTCCTTGCGCTCTGATATCCCAGGATGGCGCCAGTGACGACCAGCGCCGCCCCTCCGATGTAGAGGATCAGTTCGATCGCCGTCGCGCCGCGACGCTTCCTTGAACCCGACCGATTCGTCGGCGCGGAATCGACGCCAGCCCCGTCCCGGGCTCCGTCGCCGGTCACGGCGGAGCCGTCGTCGATGTCGGTTTGCGTGGCGGTTGCGTCGTTGGCGACGGGGAAGAGGCGGCTGATGATGGACATTTTGTGATTCCGTGATCCGAGTGTCGTTCGACACTGATTTGACCATGTCGGCGATTTTTCCAAATCCAGCGCGGATTGCGGGAATTCCCTTGAAATCCGGGACACGCACACCTTGATTCATGCGCCGGGCATCCATCGAAATTGTGAATCCGACCTTCGGGGGATGGATTCCAAACCCGCGACCCGGAGTCGGGTGGACGCCTTGGGGACCGGCGGGGGAGCGGAGACCCCATCCCCGTCGCCCGCGTGGCCGCGGACCGGACAGATCGGCGGAGATGACGTCCATCCCGTTGTCACGCTCCTGGAACGATCCCGGTCGCCCGCGCGCCCCCGGGTGGCCGCGACGGCCACGCCATTCGACCATGCCGGGCGTTAACGCGCGGGGAAGGGATCCAACCGGCCGGCGGATGGTCGGTCCTTCGGGCACGGATGAACGCCGCATCCTTGTTCCGGACTCCGTCGACCCGCGCGGCCGACGCCCGGCGGTTTCCGTCCGGGTCCCAACCGAATCCGCCACGTCCCTCGCCGACGGATCGCCGAGATCGGGCTTGCGTCATTGAACGATGTCCCGCCGTCCCGCCCCATGGGTGCGGGATCCGCGACATAAGGTTCCGGCACGGGATCCGCGCCCGGCCGGGCTGGCCGCCTAACGGAGCGGCCCCCTGGGACGGCCCGGGCATCATGTTCCCATCCACCGCGTGAAGCGGACCTTCACGCGAGGCCCGGGCCGAACGACCGCTTCCCTCAACGAAGCGGCGCGAATCACCATTCCACGCCGGTTCCGCGCGCGTGGCCGCCCGGAATTCAGCGGCCCGGGAAGGAAACACCTTCCACCAACCGATGAGACGCCGGGCCTCCGATCAGGATCGGCGGGCGCGCGATCTTGGTGAAGTCACCGCCCCATCGCGCGAAGGAATCGCCTTCATCGGCCTCATGGCCGCGAAGCGCGACAATCGTAGGGCCCCATTCCGAAGTGGCGGGGACATCGGACACCCCGTCGACCCGGCTCCACGCATGGCATCACGCGCGACAGGCCCGCCAAACGCATGTCCGCTCAACAAGGCGGCGGTCCGCGGAACCACCGGAACGTGGTGGTTCGCGGGAGCATCCCCCTCGGCGACCGCCCAAGCGCGCCCATGAGACCGGAGATGCCCCGACACGCTCCACGTCGACGCCGGGCGGCCCGAAGGGCGCCCCGCGAATCACACCCGGCGGAATCGAGGGCGGTCGAACACCCAACGCCCCAACACCGGCGCCGGGTTGAGGACGCGACCGCGCCATCGAAGATTCCGCACATCACGAAGCCCGCCAATGAATACGGGGATCACCCGGATCGAGAAC
>JANQKA010000764.1 GCA_028281405.1 Hasllibacter sp.
CGTTGGACGACGCACAAAACTGGGAGGATGCGCGCATGAACCGAAGATCCCTTTTGACCACCGTGGCGGTGGCCGCCTTCGCGGCCGCTGGCCCGGGACACGCGATGGACCTCGAACACGGACTGCTGCCGGGCAAACCCTACGAAGGCACCACGCTCAACGTCCTGAGCGTGGTCACTCCGCAGTTCGACGGGCTGATGCTGCGGGACCAGGAATTCACCGATCTGACCGGAATCGAACTGGAGTGGACCTTCATCCCCTTCGGCTCGCTCCAGGAGAAAATCAACGCCGAAGGCGTGGCGGCCAACGGAACCTTCGACGTGGTCAACTACCTCGACAGCTGGGGACCGCCCAACGCGCACTGGCTGTTGCGCATCGACGACCTGATGGAGCGCGACGGAATCTCGATGGGGCGCTATCCCGAAGCGTTCGCCAAGTCCGCGTCCTTCGAGGGCGAGATCCTGGGCTTCCCCCTGCGGGCGCATCCCCAGCTGTTGTTCTACCGCAAGGATCTGATCCCGGAACCGCCGCGGACCTGGGCCGAAGTGATCGAGGTGGGCCGGAAGCTCAAGCAGACGAACCCGGACGTGGCGCCGCTGGCCCTCTACTACAACAACGACGGCAACCGGCAGAACCTGTTCGTCTGGCTGAATTTCCTCTGGGCCGCGGGGGCGGACGTGTTCAACGACGACTGGACGGCGGCCTGGGCCGACGAGGCCGCCCTGAAGGCGACCGAGGACTACATCGCCCTGCACACGTCGCACCGGGTGACCAACCCGAACAGCGTCGCCTTCAACGAGCAGGACGCGCGACAGTCCTTCATGCAGGGCAAGTCCGCGATGATCCCCGTCTGGTGGTGGGCCTACTCGGGATTCCACAACCCCGACAGCTCCACCCTGACCAAGGATCAGGTCGGATTCGTCGGAATGCCTTCCTACAACGGCGTCACCAAGACCTACGCGATTTCCATGCCGTTCTCAATCTCGGAATACTCCGCGAACAAGGAGGCGTCTTGGGAGTTCCTGAAGTGGCTCTCCAACCCCGACATGGACAAGGCCAACGCGATCGAACGCGAAGTCGGGGGCAAGAGGATCGTCAACAACGTGGTCACCCACATCTCGTCGCTCACCGATCCGGAGGTGAACGCCGCCAACGACGGCATCCAGTCGGCGGCGTGGGAATCGCTGAGGGAATCCGGCATCATGCCCCAGATTCCGGAATGGCCGGAGGTCGGCGACATCCTATCGGCCGCGATCGCCGAGGCGGCCGCCGGCGGCGACGTGCGCGAACTGATGACCGCCGCCGCGGAACGCTCGGACAGGGTGTTGCGCCGGGCCGGACGCATCAGGTAACCCTTGGGAGAAAGGCGGAGGCGGGCCCGGGCCCGCCTCCGAAAGCATCCATGCGCGACGACACGCTCAAGTATCTCCTGGTCCTTCCCGCGGTGCTGGTGGTGTCCGCGACCGCGGTCTGGCCTTTGGCGGAATCGCTTCGGTTGTCGTTCACGGTCGGCCGCCTGAACAGGCCGGGGTCGCTGGATCAGTATCTCGGCTTCGAGAACTTCTCCTGGGCCTTCATGGAGGATCCCGCGTTCTGGAACTCGGTCTGGGTGACGGCGGTCTACACGGTCGCGACGGTGGGGCTGACCACCGTTCTGGCGCTGGGCCTCGCGTTGCTTCTGGCTCCGGAAGGACGGTTGAGGTCGACAGCGCGAACCCTGCTGATCCTGCCCTTCGCCATGAGCCCGGCCCTGATCGGCGTGTCCTTCCGGTTCATGTTCAACCCTGAATTTGGACTGTTCGACGCCTTTTTCGGATTGATGTTGCCGCCCTTGGCCGAAATCAGCTGGCTGGCCAACCCGACCCTGGCCTTCGCGGTTTGCGTGATGGCCGACGTCTGGGGATGGATACCCTTCCTGACGCTCGTGCTGATCGGCGGACTGGCCGCGGTGCCGAGGGAGACGATCGAGGCCGCGCGCATCGACGGGGCGAACGCGTGGCGCGTGTTCCGGGACGTGACCCTGCCGCAGATGGGTCCGGTCCTGGCCGTGGTCGTCATCCTGAAGACGATCTTCAGTTTGAAAACCTTCGATCAGATATTCATGCTGACGAATGGAGGACCGGGCACCGCCACGCAGACGCTGAGCCACTACATCTACTTCAACGGAATGAAATACGGGCAGATCGGCTACGCCGCATCCGTCGCCTGGCTGATGGTGATCCCGATGATCATCCTCACCTACTTCTACGCCAAATTCGTGTTCCGGAAGGAGTGAACGGATGAGCGGAATTCGCGTCAGGCGGTTTCTCGCCGCCGTCCGGGCCGCCTTGGTCGTCATCGCCATCTTCGTGATGCTGATCCCGATCATCTGGATTTTCCTGGCCGCGTTCAAGAACCACGTCGACGTCTACCAGCTGAAATTGTTCTTCACCCCGACGTTGGACAACTTCGCGACGGTGTTCGAGCCGCCCTACCTGCTTGGCCCGAAACTGCTGAATTCGACGCTGGTGGCCCTCGCGACGGTCGCAGTGGCCATCCCGGTCGCGACCATGGCGGCCTACGGCTTCAGCCGGTTCCGGTTGATCGGAGAAACCGCGATGCTCGTCGTCATACTGGCCACGCAATTCGTGCCCGCCGTCGTGATCATCCTGCCCTTCTTCGTGATGTTCCGGGACATCGGCCTTCTTGACACGAGGATCGGGCTGATCCTTGTCAACCTCGCCATCGTGATGCCTTTCGCGATCTGGATGATCAAAGGATTCATCGACGGCATTCCGTTGGACACCGAGGAGGCTGCGATGGTGGACGGATCGTCCCGCCTGGGGGTGATCCGCGACATCGTCCTTCCCATGGCCGCGCCGGGATTGCTGACGGCGGGCATCTTCTGCTTCATAATCGCCTGGAACGAATTCCTGTTCGCGCTCATCCTGACCAACAAACATTCGGTGACGCTGCCGATCGGCCTGGCGCTGTTCAAGGGCGAGGAGGGCGATCTTTGGAACCTTCTGTCCGCCGCGGGGATCATCATCATGGCACCGATGTTCGTTCTGGCGCTGATCATCCGTGAATACTTCGTCCGCGGCATGACAATGGGGGCGGTGCGCTGATGGCCGAAGTCGTCTTGACCAACCTGACCAAGCGGTGGGGCCCGGCCGTCGGCGTCGACAACCAGTCCCTGCGCGTCGAGGACAGGGAATTCCTCGTGCTGCTCGGGCCCTCGGGCTGCGGCAAGACCACGACGATGCGGATGATCGCGGGACTCGACGAACCGACCGCCGGGGACATCCACATCGGCGGCCGGCGCGTGAATGACGATCTTCCGAAGGACCGCGATATCGCGATGGTGTTTCAAAACTACGGCCTCTATCCGCACATGACGGTATTCGACAACATCGCGTACCCGCTGAAGGTGCGCGGAACCCCGAAGTCGGAAATTCCGAAGCGGGTGGGGCGCGCCGCCGAGCAGGTCGAACTGACCGGATTCCTCGACCGCAAACCCAAGGCCCTGTCGGGCGGACAGCGGCAGCGGGTCGCGTTGGCGCGCGCCATCGTGCGCACGCCCAAGGTGTTCCTGATGGACGAGCCGCTTTCCAACCTGGACGCCAAACTCAGGGTGACGATGCGCGGGGAGATCAAGCGCCTTTCAAGGGAGCTGCGGGTCACCACCATCTATGTGACCCACGATCAGGTCGAGGCGATGACCCTCGCCGACCGGGTCGCGGTCATGAAGGACGGCGTGATCCAGCAACTCGGCACTCCGGACGAGATCTACGACGATCCCGCCAACATGTTCGTGGCGGGCTTCATCGGTTCGCCGGCGATGAACCTGATCTCCGGTTCGGTGCGGGGCGGCGTGTTCCTCGCCGATGGCGGGGCCGCCCTGGTCCGGATCGGCGCGCCGGACCTCGACCGGGCCGTCCTCGGGGTGCGCGCGGACGACCTGCGCCCGGTGGGGAAGGGGACGGGCGATGTCGACGCGGCCGTCCATGTGTTCGAGAATCTAGGCGAAAGCACTCTACTTACATTGCGGATTGGCGAACAGCGGGTGATGGCGCGCGGGGGTCGGCACGAGCGTAAAAAACCGGACGAGGTGGTGGGCGTGACCTTCAACGCTGACCATCTGCATCTGTTCGATCCCGAAAGCGGTGCGCGCGTCCGGTTTCGTGGCGGGGGTTGATATTCCGGTCCGCCGGTGATTTCCCGGAAATCGACAAATTCAACAATCGCCGCCCGGAAAGACGCGGAGGATGCCCGCTCAACCGCTTCGGGCATGACCGCCGTGTCCGGACGCCGGAGGGTTGCTCGGGGACAAGGCGCTTGGTGACTTGGCGGGCGCCCTTCGACTCCCGTCCCGGATTTTGGGACGACGCTTCCGCGCTTCGGGCCGGGGGTCATGTTCGTGGCCGCCCGACCAGACGCGTGGAGCGCCGCGTTTGCGCGGAGACCGCCCACTCCACCGCTTCCGGCATGGCAGTCAAGTCGGGAACGCCAATGGCGGTGGGCAAGAATGGAGATCTTGTGACTCGGAGCGGATTCTTCGGTTCCATTTCCCGACTTCGGGTCGACGCCTCGGCGCTACGGGGTGGGGGAGCATGTCGGAGCGACAAGTCACCGCCGACCCGGGTGAATCGAGGATTTGTGGATTGCGGGTGTATTCGCGCCGCGTCGAATTTCACCTTTGTCTTTTAAGATTTTCTCGTATTCTTCGCGGGAAAGCGGGCAATTCGCAAGATCCACAAATTCCATTCTTGTCAGCTTGCACTGACCGGCCATGAAGGAAATAAGGTCGTTGGAGATATCTTTGCTATTCCCGCCATGGCTTACATGGGTCGATACATTCGTATCTATACCATTGTGTTGAAAGCGGTGGTATACATGATTGCGTCCGCGAATTTCCACAAACCCTTTCGCTTTCATGTTCTTTCGGAATTTTCTTAGATCCAAATTCATTTCATGCCTCCATGAAGTGATTGTGAAGTTTCTTCTTGAGCCTTTGGGCGCCGACCGATAGTCTTGAATCCTCTCCCATGCCAATATCCCTCCACTGAACCTCCAAAAAGTCCTGGACCAACTCCAGCAGGTCCGCGTGGGTTGCCGCCTCCAGCGAGATTTCAATTTCATCGTGTCTAGCGTGATACAACCGTCCGTTTTCGCTTGGATAAATTTTCAACATCTGGCAATCCGCATTCGCAAGTCTCAAACCGTCCGGCAGCACTTCATTCAATTCAACGTATTCAGCGGTATTCTCATGGAAAAAATTATTCATGTATGCAATTTTACTCGGAATTCCATTTTTGTCCACATCTATTCCTCCTTCCACCCGGATAATTTGATTTCCGATTTTGGCGAGTTTACTCTGAAATTCCTCAGGGTATTGTCCGTGGATCAACTTGCCGCAACCCAATGTCTTCAATGTGAATTCCTTTTTCAGAAAATTCATTTTCCCAAGATATCCCGTGATTGCGTATGGATAGGGCGCCTCACGCGTTTTTGGGAAAATACCGGTCTCATTGAGTCGGGAAATTTCCCTCCTCATCGACTCGCTTTGTGCGATGGTTCTTCCGGTGGAGTCCAAAATGGACAACGTGTATTTTCCAGTCTTGTCCGCGAACACCTTTAGCAGGGAATCGATAATTCGTGAGAGGAAAGCGGGATCTGGAATAATTCTTCGGAGTTCACCCTCGTTTCCCGTGTTGATGAATTCCATTACCCGATGCGTCAAACCCGCGATTTGTGGCGCCTCGGCTTGGTCGCAATCGTCACGATTCGGCCCCGCCACGAAAACGGGCAGAAGATAGCTTCCTTCGACCGCCGGTTGGCAATAAAGCTGGAAGCGCTCCTGAATATCGTGGGAGATCTGGACTCGTTCGCGTATGATGTGGCTCTCCTTCATCATCGCGACCAGATGAATGGTCCGCTGCAACCCTTCCAAAACTTTGACCAGGTTGGCGCTCGGAAGCGTGCGATTCTCTTCGTCGGGATCTTGAGGTTGGAAACGCAACCCGAAGTCTGACCGTTC
>JANQKA010000765.1 GCA_028281405.1 Hasllibacter sp.
AACAACGACAAGGTCATCGAGGCCTATCTCGGCAGCCCCGATGACGAGATCGGGGTGTAGCGATGGGCAAGATGCTGGAATTCAGGGAAGTCGAGCTCTTCTATGACCACGTCCACGCGCTCAGGGGCGTGACCGTCGATCTGGAGAAGGGCGAGACCGTCGCGCTCATCGGCGCCAACGGCGCGGGCAAATCGTCGATCCTGCGCGCGATCACCGGCCTCGCCAAGCCGAGGAGCGGCTTGATCCGATTCGAGGGAGAGCGGATCGACGGCAGGTCCGCCTCGGAAATCGTGTCCCTGGGGATCGCCATGGTGCCCGAGGGCCGCCGGGTGTTTCCCTACATGACGGTGAAGGACAACCTGATGATGGGAGCCTTCACGCGCACCGGCCGCGGGGCGATCCAACACACGCTCGACGGCATCCTGGCGCGCTTTCCCCGGTTGGAGGAACGCTTCGGCCAGGCCGCTGGAACCCTTTCGGGCGGGGAGCAGCAGATGCTGGTGATCGGCCGTGCCCTGATGGCCAAGCCGCGTCTTCTGCTGTTGGACGAGCCTTCCCTCGGAATCGCTCCAAAATTGGTGCAGGACATCGCCCGCTCCATCGTCGCGATCAACCGGGACGAGGGGGTTTCCGTTCTTCTGGTGGAGCAGAATTCGCGGATGGCCCTGTCGGTCTCCCACCGGGCCTACGCGCTGACCACCGGCAACGTCGTTCTCGAGGGGATATCGAAAGTGCTTCTCAATGACGACCGCGTGAAAGCCGCCTATCTCGGCGGCGACATCTGAGGGGCGGCATGAAGATCCTCGTGGCGAATCCCAACACGACGGCCTCGATGACGGCGAAGATCGCCGCCGCGGCCCGCTCAGCGGCGCGGCCCGGCACCGAGATCGCCGCGGTGAATCCGGCTGACGGCCCGGCCAGCATCCAAGGCTATCTCGACGTGGCGAAGTGCCTGCCCGGCCTTCTGGCCGAGGCCGCGCGCCATCCCGACGCGGACGCCGTCCTAGTCGCCTGCTTCGACGACACGGGCGTCGACGCCCTGCGGTGCCTGTCGAACGCGCCGGTGATCGGCATCGGCGAGGCGGGCTATCACGCCGCCTCCATGATCGCGTCGAAGTTCGGCGTCGTGACGACCCTTTCCCGTTCGGTGCCCGGCCTCGAGGCCAACCTCGAGCGCTACGGCCTGATGAGGAAGTGCTCCGGCGTGCGCGCGACGGATATTCCGGTGCTCGCGCTGGAGGATGGGGATCCCGGCACCACGGACACCATCCGCGACGAGATCCGGCGGGCCATCGACGACGACGGCGCGGAGGCCAT
Organism: Hasllibacter sp.; assembly: GCA_028281405.1. Lineage (GTDB taxonomy): Bacteria > Pseudomonadota > Alphaproteobacteria > Rhodobacterales > Rhodobacteraceae > JANQKA01. Next base: position 1,318 of record JANQKA010000765.1, read on the forward strand.
CGTTCTGGGGTGCGCCGGGATGGCGGATTTGATGTCGCGGCTGTCGGACGAGTTCGGGCTTCCGGTCATCGACGGCGTCGCCTGCGGCGTGACCCTGCTCGAGGCGTTGGTCGGCGCCGGGCTGAAGACTTCGAAGATCAACGCGTATTCGGTGGGGTAGCGACATGCGCGGGGGCATCCGCATCGCCTCCGGGGGATTCAACCCTCGCGGCGCCGCGTCGGATTGGCGGCGATCAGCGGAGCCGCCTCTTCCGGTTCGGTGGGCGCACGAAACCTCCCGCCCGCGCGCGCCATGGCGATGGAATTGGGCCAATCTGTCTCCTTGACAAGACAAGCACCCTTGCGGATGCTTGATGGATGGGGTAAACCCGCGCCAAGGTTCGGTAATATCTCCCCGGGGCACAGGAGCATCTCGCCATGAAGGCGTTTGACGATCTTCAGAAAAAATTGGCTCACCTTGAGCAGTTTCCCAAGGCTCTGGAAGGACTTGACGGCGATCAGATCTCCGTCGAGTTTGATCCTGAGCAGCCGGCGAGCATCGAAA
>JANQKA010000865.1 GCA_028281405.1 Hasllibacter sp.
TTATTGACCCCTCCGAAATTCCCGCGCCCACGCGGTCCCGTCGGGAGGAACTTGGCGAGGGAGGAATCCGGTCATGGGCCGGTGATGCGTCGCCCAACACGCTTGCGCCCTCCCTCCACGACCGGGAATTCGCAGGGATTCCAACCCCGTTCTTCCGCCGCGCGGCCCCCGCCGTGATCGGGCGGCTCCCGCCCAGTTCGGCCAGCGACGCGCTTGCGCGCTCCGAAGCGGAGCGCCAAAACACCCCCGCCAGTGCATGGAAACCTTCCCGCGCGCTGAGCCCCGGGGGAGTCCAACCCGGCCTCCACCGCGGCGCGGGACACCGATCCGCCCGCGGAGTCCCGACGGCATCCGGCCCGGACGAAATCCCGTCGAAAGGCGACCCGATGAAGCCGAAACTCGCCGCGGCCCTCTGCCTCGCGCTGATCCCGTCGACGGCGGAACCCTCCGACGAAGCCCGGGCGTTCGAATCCCTGCTGCGCCAGGCGGCGCCGGGCGCGGAAGAGGAATTCCCCCTCTCGCGGTGCGCCGCGCTTTACAGGTCGCTGCTCGTCTCGGTCGACCCGGACCTGCTTTCCGCGGACGCGGTCGATTCCCTTGTCCTGGCCGAGGGCACGTTCGGCGCAAGCGCGGCCGGGATCCGGGTCCGGACGCGCGGCGAAGACCAGAAAACCGCGGTCGACGCAGTCGCGGTGCAGACCCTGGCGCTCGCCCAGGTCTATATCGAACGGTACGCCGCGAATCGCCTGAAGCGGGACCATTCCTGGGCAGACGACCCCGTTTTGGCGGCCGACTGGGACATGTGCATGAAGATGCTCGACCCGCCCGGATGAGACCGCGCGGCGCGGCGGACGACATGCCCGCGCCGGCGACCCCGAATCCGCCGCGTCATGCAGGAGAACCACGCGGACGCGATGCGCGCGTCGGCGGCGGGCTTCGCCCACCCGGGGTCGGAGAAGAATTTCGCTTTTTCGTTTCCGGTATCTTGGGCGGGTTGCGCCCGTCCCCCACGGGATTAGGATTGGGACCATGACGGATGCCTCCCGAACAAAATATGCGGTATGAATACGTCGCGCGTCGGATGGCGACATTCGGCCAAAGACGAGTGATCCCCATCAGGATTTCCCCATGAGCGGCACGAACGACAATCCCGCCGAACCCTTCAAAAAAGCGCTGGCGGAAGCCACCAAGACGATGGCCTGCGACCCGGACCTTTCCGTGACCTATTCCGTCGATCCCCCCGCGCTTTCCAACGACGCCATGAAACTGCCGCAGGTGTCGCGCAGGATGACCCGCGACGAGGTCATCCTGGCGCGGGGCGCGGCCGACGCCTTCGCCCTCCGCCACCGCTTCCACGACGCCGCGACGCACAGCCGCTACGCCCCCGACGGAGCCACCGCCCGCGAGCTGTATGAGGCGATGGAGACCGCCCGCTGCGAAGCGATGGGCGCGCGCGCGATGCCCGGCACGGCGAGCAACATCGACGCGAAGATCGGCGCCGACGCCGCCAGGCGCGGCTACGAGCAGGTCACGCGCGCCTCCGACGCCCCGCTCGCCATGGCCGCCGGGTATTTGATCCGGCACCTGGCCACGGGCCGCGACCTGCCCAAGGGCGCGGCGAACGTCATGGAACTCTGGCGGGGGTTCATGGAGAAGCAGGCGGGGGGGACGCTCGGAACCCTCGCGGACAAATTGGCCGATCAAAGGGAATTCGCGAGGTTCTCGCGGCAGATCATAAGGGATCTCGGATATGGCGAGCAGCTGGGCGACGATCCCGACGTCGAGGACGAAGAGAGCGACGAGGAGGGAGCGCCCGACGAGGACGGGCGGGAGGAGGATTCCACCGGTTCGAACGACGACGAGGATCCGGCCGACGCCACTCCGGAACGGGCGCAGGAGGAGACCCCGGACGCCGCCGAGGCGCGGGTCAAACTCGACGACGAGGTCGGCCCGGAATCGCTCGAGGACGCCGAGATGCCCGAGGGAGAGGTTCCGATGGAGCCCCCGCCGCTCTCGCCCCTTTCGGACGCCGACCCCTCCTACACCGTGTTCGAATCCAAATACGACGAGGAGGTGCGCGCGGAGGATCTGGCCGAACCGGGCGAACTCGAACGCCTCAGGGCCTATCTGGACCAGCAACTCGAACCGCTCAAGGGCGCGGTCTCTCGGCTCGCCAACAAACTTCAGCGCCGGCTGCAGGCGAAGCAGAACCGAAGCTGGCAGTTCGACCGCGACGAGGGCATCCTGGACGTCGGCAGATTGGCCCGCGTCGTCGCGAGTCCGACGACGCGCCTGTCCTTCAAGGTCGAAAAGGACACCGAATTCCGCGACACCGTGGTGACCCTTCTCATCGACAATTCCGGCTCGATGCGCGGAAGGCCGATCTCCATCGCCGCGATCTGCGCCGACGTGCTGGCCCGCACCCTGGAGCGCTGCCAGGTGAAGGTCGAGATCCTCGGCTTCACCACAAAGGCTTGGAAAGGTGGTCAAAGCCGCGAGGACTGGATCAACGGAGAGCGTCCCGAAACCCCCGGACGCCTGAACGATCTGCGCCACATCGTCTACAAGGGCGCCGACGCGCCGTGGCGCCGCGTGCGGGACAACCTCGGGCTCATGATGAAGGAAGGCCTCCTGAAGGAGAACATCGACGGGGAGGCCTTGGAGTGGGCGCATCGGCGCATGGTGGCGCGGCACGAGGCCCGCAAGATCCTGATGGTGATTTCCGACGGAGCCCCGGTGGACGATTCCTCGCTTTCGGTGAACCCGGCGAATTTCCTCGAGAAACACCTCCGCGACGTCATCGCCATGGTCGAACGGCGCAGGCAGGTGGAATTGATCGCCATCGGAATCGGGCACGACGTCACCCGGTACTACGACAGGGCGGTGACAATCACGGACGTCGA
>JANQKA010000003.1 GCA_028281405.1 Hasllibacter sp.
AGGGGCCAACGGATGATGTCCGATCATCCGGTTCCGTGTCCGATGGCTCGGGGGATTCGTGGATTTCCGGCCCCGTCGGATTCTCCTTGACGCGGAAGAGGCCCGCGGAGAGGGCGGGGTCGGCGGACTTGTTCAGGGTGAAGCGCGTCGTCCGCGAAGATTGTCAGACCTACGGGAAGCGACGCGCGTTCAATGATGCTCGGGCGACTTCGGGGAGTGCGCGGGGTACCAGAACGACTCCCTTCATGGCTTCCTCCATCGGAGGAGAAATCATGGATGCGAAGACTACGGGCGCGGCGAACCGCCGCTTCGCGCCGAAGCGGTTGCGCTCGCGGGGGCGATGTGGGAACATGGGGTTGATGGAGGCCGCGTCGAAGTCGGCGTGGTCTCGCCGGGGAGGCGGCCCGCGCGACGATCGGTTGGGCCGCCGGGCGGCGATGGGAGCCGGGCTTCGCTTGGTTCGAACATCCACCCGCCGGCCATGGTAAGGCGGTCCCGAAACAATTTCCGCCGTCGGCGGGACATGGAAAAGAAGGAGTCTGAGCATGGCGGGCGCATCGCGAAATCCCCGGGAAGAAGGAACCGGCGCCTCCGTGGGCAAGATCATCGAGGACGCGAAGGCGGCCGCGGCGGAATTCGCCGAGCGGAACGGCGGCGGGCCCCGGGGCTACGAAACCTGGAGCGCGAACGCCGCCGAGGAGGTCGGACTTTTTTCCGACGAACTGAGGTTCGTGAAACGGGTCGGCTTCGTCCTCGGCGGGGAAACGGCCTGCATCGTCAACGGCGCGAACGCCCTGTTCAAGACCGACAGCCTCAAATACCACGCTTTCCGCTGGGGGCGCGCCGAAGTGGAACCCGTGGACGTCGACGATCCCGCGGACCTTCCGCAAGGCGACGAGTGGCGGCGTTTCACCTCCTGGACCGGAATGATCCTTACGCCGTTTGGAATTCCATTCTACTCGATCGGAGAAGCCGACACGGAGTGGGGAGGCATGCTGAGTTGGATCGGGAATGCGGCCGTCGAACGACGGAAAGCCGGGGTGACCCGTCTCGACCCGCTGGTTCATCTGGACAACAGGATCACGACCATAATCGGCTTCCACGATCCGTCGGACAACGGATTCGACATGGTGGCGGAATTCATGGTGCCAGATTCGGATTAGCCCGCCGCGATTGCTCGGCGCTCCGCTGGTTCCTTCCGCGGGGCGCGGGCGGGTGGACCGCGGTCCGGGCGCCGCCATGAGGAAATTGGCGCGGCGGTCGCTTTGGCGCTCCGACCGTGTAGGAAAATGTTCCCGGCCGGGAAAGGTGAAGAGACATGGTATCCAGGGTTTGGCTGATCAGCGACACGCATTTCGGACACCCCGCTCCCTACGACAAATTCGTCGATCCCGCCACCGGGGTCGTGGGAAGGTCGTGGGCGTCCAACGTGAAGGAGGGGGATGAATTCATCCGAGACATGTGGGCGGAAACCATCCGCCCGCAAGACATCGTCTATCACCTCGGCGACGCGGTCGTGGCGGGCCGCCGGGACGCGCTGGAGCATTTGGCGGCGATGAGTTCCCTTCCAGGACGGAAAAGGCTCCTCATCGGCAACCACGACCCGTCGCCGATCAAGCACCGCGCCGCCTACGAGGAGGTGTTCGAGGATGTCATGTCGGTCAAGAGGCTGAAGGCGGGCGCCTACCTAAGCCACTATCCGATTCACGAGTCCTCCCTGATGATGCGCGTGAAGGGGGGAGCAACCATCCATGCTCGGAATATTCACGGACACACGCACCATGAAGTGGTTCGGATGGAGAACGGCGAACCGAACCCCCACTACTTGAATGTTTGCGTTGAAAAGACGGGCGGGCTTCCCATCCTTCTGGAGGCCGCGCTCGGCCGGGGAGCGAGTGGACGCCCGGATGGAATCCGCACCTCCGTTGGCGGGTCTCCCGGCGCGGGGAGCCCGGAGAGGGGTGAATTTTCCTCCGGAACTTCGGAAGGCGGCGGCGAAGCGGCGCGACGCGGGATGGCGACCGTCGCGTGACCGAACGG
>JANQKA010000007.1 GCA_028281405.1 Hasllibacter sp.
GCGACGTCACCCACCGAACCTCCCCCGCGCGGACGGAATCCCGGTCGGCGATCCCAAATAGGTGGATGAGTTGGGGGAACCCGCCCCGGCCCACCGATACACGGCGCGGCCGCGCCCAGTGAACCTGGGTGACGGCAAAGCGGGCTACCTCGATCCCGAACCCCGGAGGCCAAACGCGGGACGTCCGTCGGCGACCGAGTGGACGGACGGCCGGACCTCCCCGCGCGGATCCCGCCCCGATCGGGGAGGGGAGATCCGCGACGTCCGGTTCGAAACCACGCCGCTCCCGGTTCCGCGCCCGAAATTCGGCGTCCCTTTCCATCGAACCGGAATTCCTGTATGGGCGCGCCTCGCGAGACGCGGCGCCTGCGGTCCCGGGCGTCCGCTGAAAAGGAACGGGGACCGGCGGCAATGCGGCCGCCATTCAAACGGGAGAATCGGCATCCGGCCGGAAGCTCCCCCAAAAGGTACGAAGATGTTCAATATCGTCAAGAAAGAAATGCAGTGGGGCGAAGAGACGCTCACGCTGGAAACGGGCCGCGTGGCCCGGCAGGCCGATGGATCGGTCGTCGCCACCTTGGGCGAAACCACCGTCATGGCCAACGTGACCTTCGCGAAGGAGGCGAAGCCCGGCCAGGACTTTTTCCCCCTCACCGTCCACTACCAGGAGAAATACTACGCCGCCGGCAAGGTGCCGGGAGGATTCTTCAAGCGCGAGGCGCGTCCGTCCGAGAAGGAGACGCTGACCGCCCGCCTGATCGACCGTCCGATGCGTCCGCTCTTCGTCGAAGGCTTCAAGCACGAGGTGCTCGTCATGTGCACCGTGCTGTCGCACGACCTCGTCAACGACCCCGACATCGTCGCGATGATCGCCGCCTCCGCGGCGGTCACCCTGTCCGGCGCGCCCTTCATGGGGCCGATCGCGGGGTGCCGCGTGGGCTTCGAGGACGGTCGGTACGTGCTCAACCCGGCGGTCGAGGACATGACGGAGCTGCGCAACAATCCCGAGCAGCGCCTCGACCTCGTCGTGGCGGGAACCGCCAACGCCGTGATGATGGTGGAATCCGAAGCCTACGAGCTGTCCGAGGAGGAGATGCTCGGCGCGGTGAAATTCGGCCACGAGTCCATCAAGCCGGTGATCGACCTGATCGTTTCGCTGGCGGAGTCGGCCGCGAAGGAACCCTTCGAATTCTCCCCGCCGGACTACTCCGCGCTCTACGGGAAAATCCAATCCGCGGTCGAGGGCGACATGCGCGCCGCCTTCGCCATCCGGGACAAGCAGGAACGCCAGGTGGCGATTTCCGCGGCCCGCGACAAGGCCAGGCAGACCCTCACCGAGGAGGAACTCGCGGACCCGAACCTCGGTTCCGCCTTCAAGAAACTCGAATCCTCGATCCTGCGCGGCGACATCATCGGCGGGGGCGAGCGGATCGACGGCAGGAACCGGGAGACGGTGCGGCCGATCGTGTCCGAGGTCGGCATGCTGCCGAGGACGCACGGCTCGTCGCTCTTCACCCGCGGCGAAACCCAGGCCATCGTGGTCACCACGCTGGGCACCGGGGAGGACGAGCAGATCGTCGACGCCCTGCACGGCAACTACCGGTCCAACTTCCTGCTTCACTACAACTTCCCGCCCTACTCGGTGGGCGAAGTCGGCCGGGTCGGGCCTCCGGGCCGCCGCGAGGTCGGCCACGGCAAACTGGCGTGGCGCGCGCTGCAGGCGGTTCTGCCGGCGGCGACGGACTTTCCCTACACCATCCGCCTCGTCTCCGAGATCACTGAATCCAACGGATCGTCCTCGATGGCGACCGTCTGCGGCTCCTCGCTGTCGATGATGGACGCGGCGGTTCCGCTCAAGGCCCCGGTGGCTGGCGTGGCCATGGGCCTCATCCTCGAGGACGACGGGCGCTACGCGGTGCTGACCGACATTCTCGGCGACGAGGATCATCTCGGCGACATGGACTTCAAGGTCGCCGGCACCGCGAAGGGCATCACCTCGCTTCAGATGGACATCAAGGTCGCGGGCATCACGCCCGAAATCATGGAGCAGGCTCTGGCGCAGGCGAAGGACGGCCGGATGCACATCCTCGGCGAGATGAACAAGGCGCTGGCGGAAGGTCGCTCCGAGTTCTCCCGCCACGCCCCGCGCATCGAAACGATCACTGTGCCGACCGACAAGATCCGCGAGGTCATCGGGACGGGCGGCAAGGTGATCCGCGAGATCGTGGAAACCTCCGGCGCCAAGGTGGACGTCAACGACGACGGGGTCATCAAGATCGCTTCGCCGGACGGGGAGTCCATCCGGAAGGCCCGCGACATGATCCACTCGATCGTGGCGGAGCCGGAGGAGGGCGTGATCTATCAGGGCAAGGTCGTGAAGATCGTCGACTTCGGGGCCTTCGTTAATTTCTTCGGCAAACGCGACGGCCTCGTCCACGTCTCGCAGATCGAGAACCGCCGGCTCAACCATCCCTCCGACGCGCTCAAGGAGGGTCAGGAGGTCTGGGTCAAGCTGCTCGACGTCGATGACCGGGGCAAGGTGCGGCTGGGCATGAAGATGGTCGACCAGAAGACAGGCGAGGAGCTCAAGTAGGGCCGCGCCCGCGGGGATCCGGGCCGGGCCGCTCAGGCGGCCCGGCTCATCAAATTTTCGTAAACAGGAGACAAAGCCGGAAAAATACGATACACTCGAACGGAGCGAATCAAGTCTTCATGGAGCCTGCCAAGTCATGAGTCACGCCAAAATCACCCGCCGCGGCTTCCTCGCGGCGTCCGCCTCGACCCTCGCCTCGCCGGCGCTCGCCCGGAAGTGGGAAGCACCGCCGGAATGGGAACCCAGGGTCGTCAAAATCAGGAGCGGCTACGCTCCTGGCGAAATCCACGTGGAACCGTCGAGGTACCGCCTCTACCTGACCTTGGACGACGAAACCGCGATGCGGTACGTCGTCGGCGTCGGGCGCGCCGGCCGGTACCACACGGGAACCTACCGCGTCGGCAAAAAGCGGAAGTGGCCGTCCTGGACGCCCACCGCCGGGATGATCGCGCGGGAACCGGAGAAGTACCTGCGCTACGCCGACGGCGTGGCGGGGGGACCCGACAACCCGCTCGGAGCCCGCGGGATCTACCTCTACAAGCCCCGCGGAGGCGACAGCCTCCTCCGCATCCACGGCACCCCGGAGCCTTGGACCGTCGGGAATTCGGTTTCCAACGGGTGCGTCCGCCTCATGAACGACCACATTTCGGATCTCTACGAGCGCATCGGCCTCGGGGCGAAGGTGATTCTCCACCCCAAAGCCGCCTGATCCGCCGCCGTTTGATCGGACACGGGTTCCCGCCCGGCGTTTGAGCCGGGCGGG
>JANQKA010000023.1 GCA_028281405.1 Hasllibacter sp.
GGATACATCGAGCACATGGTTGAAATCTCCGCGAACAACGCTCCGATGATAACGGACGTCGCTCCGAGAGAAGTACGAGTTCTGAAGACCGGCGCGGAGCTGAACCCTTTGATCAACGCGGGTGCTTGGTTCACGGACCCGGACCGGGACCAGACATTGACGTATTCATTGACGGAAGGAGCCGATCTTGGCCTGACCATCAACTCGGCGAGCGGAAATATCGGCGGGCGGTTCGCGGGAACGGACGGCACGTCTTTCACCGTCAGGGCCGGCGACGGGTTCGGATACGTCGAGCACATGGTTGAAATCACCGCGAACAACGCTCCGATGAAAACGGACGCAGCTCCGAGCGAAGCTCGGGTTCTGACGACCGGCGCGGAACCGAATCCTTCTATCAACGCGGGTGCTTGGTTCACGGACCAGGACTCTGGCCAGACATTGACGTATTCATTGACGGATGGAACCGACCTTGGCCTGACCATCAACGCGGCGAGCGGAGAAATCGGCGGTCGGTTCACGGGAATGGACGACACGTCGATTACCGTCAGGGCCAGCGACGGGAGCGGGTACGTCGATCACACCTTGGACATCGTTGCGAACTCCGCACCCACGATGGGCGATACCCTGCGGAACATGTTCATGGAGACCGGCGCCGTGCTGCCGGCGATTGATTTAAGCGGAGCGTTCATCGATCCCGACGCCGGCGACACGCTGACCTACCGCGCCATGGTGGGAAACGAAACCCTCGCGCGCGCGGGCATAGGCATTTCGATGACCGCCGGGGGAGTGATTTCGGGAACCTTCACGGGGACGGCGGGCACGGAAGTCATCATAATCGCCGACGACGGTCGGGGAGGCGAGCTTGAGCGAAGTTTCAGCATATCGGAATTTACCGGAGACGTCAGCCAAATCTTGGGTGGGGATGATCTCTTGATAAAACCTCGGGAAAGTTCGTGGGTGATTGGCGGCGGCGGGAGTGATTTGATTTACCTGGGGGAAAATGAATCGGGACATGCCTACGGCCACAGAGTAAATGACAATGAGCTTGGAGATGATCATGATGTGCTGGTTTTCTCCAACAGCAGATCCCATTACGATTTCCTGTTTCTGTCCACCAACTTAAACGGTGTACCCTTGCATAACTATAATGCATATTTCAATGGCGGTGGTTTAACTACAATTCACGGATTCGAGGAATTTCGATTTTCGGATTCCGTGATGAAATTGGTGAACAGTGGAACCCCGAATCATGACATGTTGCATGGTACTGATGAAAATGACTCGATGCTCGAAGGAGGTGACGGAGATGATTTGATTTCTGGTTTTTCCGGCAACGATTCGCTTTCCGGCGGATCCGGACACGACAATCTGGATGGAGGCGACGGGAACGATGATCTATACGGCGGGAAGGGCGACGACCGCCTGGAGGGAAATTACGGGAATGATGTTCTTTCCGGCGGACCCGGGGATGATAGAATTTTGGGCGGATATGATGACGACACCGTCGTCTATTCCGGTAATGTCCAGGATTTTCAATTCAGGATTAGTGGATATAGTCGAATTGATATATTGGATGCCAATACCGCCGACGGATTGAATGAGGGAATGGACACGCTGTCTTTCGTTGAGACCTTGAGATTCGGAGCCGGAACCGAGATCGAAAGAGAGAACATCAAATTTGGCCGCGGTAACAGCGGTGACTTGGACGCCCACGACACCGAGGCGAGCATCCTCTACGGGGAAGACGGCGGTTACCAGTTAAACGGCGGTGGCGGCGCGGATATTTTTCAGTTTTTGACTTCCATGGACAGCACTAGCGACACGCAAACCACCATATCGGGTTTTGATCAGGGGCAAGGGGACCGGATCGCGTTGGGCCGGGAAATCGGGGCTGTCACCGTTGCCGAGGTTGGAGGCGACACGGTCATGACCAACTCGTCCGGTTTCTCGTTGGTGATCGAGGGCGTCGGCCATGGATTCTCCGTTGACACGCATTATTACTTCATTGGCGATTCCGCCCCGAGTTCGGCCGCCAGGGGGCGTGGAAGGAAGGAAATCGTCGCTCGCGCAGTTGAAGAAGCGGAAGCGACCGAGGTCGGCATTGCATCGGATGATTCGCCCCGGACCGTCATCGAATTCACCGTGGATGGGGATGAGGCGGGAGTCATCTCCGGAATTCGGGCCGTGGATCTGGTCTCGGCCGAAACCGGAGACAACCACACGATTGGAACGGATATCACGGAGGACGCGATGGCCCCGATCCCAGGATGCGATGACTATGTCTGCTCGCATGGAATGATTTGATCCGCTGATCATGTTCATCAAACCGGGGAGGTATCCCGTTGAATCGGATCCCTAATCCTTCCGCACTTTCGCGCTGGTTTTCATTGCGTTCAACTCCGCGGCCATTCTTCTCCCCGCGTCGCCAGAGATGTATTGGAGAATTAAATCGTCGTGGTCTCGGCCATCGATATGGATCGACCGCTGATTCGGAAACCGGCGGAGGAGAGAGCCACGGGGTTGACCGGCCAGAAGGCGTTGGGAGGGATTATGACCGCGTCAGCTTCGGGGAGCCTCCTCGACGGAGCGGTGTTTCCATGCGGGTGCGTACGTGGTCGCGTCAATGACGGGATTGGCCGGTCGGAGGTCGGGATGATGAACGCAGTGGCTTAGGCGCGCCGCCACCACGAAGCGTAGACCCAAGGTGGGGCCCTTCTTGACCGCGTCGATAACCGAACGGCGCCGAAAGCGGGAAATTGGCCACGAAGGCTTTGGCGTGTCAGGCCGTCAAGGCGAAGATCCCATGGATTCGTCCGTCCGATGTGGGCATGGACGGCGACGTTGTCCCGATGGAAGGAATATTCGGATCGACTTCCGGTTCGGTCGCGATGGCCCGAGATCGGCGTGCCGGGCGCTTCGGATCGCGTGGAAATTGGAGAATGGCGCGAATCGTGTCTTCCGGAATCATCCGGCACCCCGGTGCGGCAGGGTTCGGTCGCCATCGCGGGAGCGGTGCGGTGACCCGTCACCCCGGAGATCACGTCCGTCAGCGGGACCGGCGACCGCCGGCGGTTGGTCATCTCCGTGAGGGCGGCGCGATTTCCAACATGCCCCGCGCCTTCGAATCCGCCAAGAGCGGCGGGTTGGCCGACTCCGCGGAGCCGATTTGGCGCGACCCGGACGGACACGCGTTGTATCCGCCCTCCGTGGAATCCGAGCCAACCCACCCACGACCCTTTACGCGGGAATCCGGGACCGGAGGTCGTCCCACGTCCCCAGGACCCGCCGATCAACCGCGTGGGTTCCCGACATCCTCAACGACCCGCACGCGTTGTCCGCCGACTTTCGCGGCATCACCGGTTGCCCGCGGATTACCTTCGTCGGCCAGGGATTTGGCGCACGGGGAGCCGCCCACTCCTCCGCTCGGAGAGCACCACCCCATGAACGCGGGAAGTGTTCGCCCGCTCCTGCCGTCCCAATCCGTGGAGACATCCTTCGCGCGGGAATCCCGCGGCTCCGCGGAGGAAGTCCCGCGCTCTTGTAATCCACGCCTAAGGACGATAGATGAGGGAGAGGAACGCATGCGGGAAGAATCCAAAGCGGGAGGAAACGATGAACGATCGGGAAATCGTGCTGGCGGCACTCGCCGCCGGAGGCAGGGGCGCGGGGTTTTCCCCAATACAGGTTCAAAAAATTCTCTTCCTGATTGACCGCGAGGCCGTGAAGTACGTTGGCGGCCCGCACTTCAACTTCGTGGCCTATGACTACGGGCCCTTCGATCGCGCCGTGTACGACGTGCTCGACGACCTTGCAAAAGAAGGTCTGGTCGAAGTTCGGAATTTGGGCAGGCTCAGGGAATACGTCTTGACCAACAAAGGTTACGAATACGGGCTTGCCGAACTCAATGGATTGTCGGACAGGGGAGCGGCATACGTGCGGCGCCTGGTCGATTGGGTGAGATCCCTCACATTTCGGCAACTGGTTGCCGCGATTTACCGGCGATACCCCAAAATGCAAGCAAACAGCCTTTTCCGTCCATGACGGTCGTTGTGTCCATATTGTGTACCGACGGCGTGGTCGTCGCCGCGGACAGCATGCTGACATCCAGTGTGGAAAACATCGACATCGCGCGTCACACCGGGAAGAAGCTCCACGCCCTTGGAGAAGTTGAAATCTTCGCCTACGCCGGAGATCAGGGCCTTGGTCATAGGTTTCGCATCGAAGCCGAGGCGCAACCAGCCGAAAAATTGGACACGGTTCATCCGATCAAGTACCCACTCAAGGTGTCAAAAAATATTAGAAAACAATTCCGTCAATCGGGATTCGGCAAAAAGGTGGAATTGGACGCCGTGCTGGCCTACGCGCACAACGATGCGCACCACTGCTGCGTTTTCGATGACCGTTTGCACCCGATGTTGCTGGACAACGAACACTATTTCAACTCCATCGGAAGTGGAAAAGTCTTGGCGGATCCCTTCCTTCTATTCCTTGTGAAGGTGTTCTGTCAGGACGGACCGCCGGATGTCCGGAGAGGGGTGTTTCTGGCGGCGTGGGCGATCGAACACGTCATCCAAACAAATGCGGGGGGAGTCGCGGGACCGATTTGCGTCGCGACGCTCGAACGCGCTCCGGAAGGTGGTTTTGTCGCGCGGGAACTGGGGGAATCGGAAGTCGACGACCACCTCAGAGTGATGGAAGAAACATATGACTATCTTCCCCGTTTGGTGTCCGGCATTGAAACCAACGCCTGGGATGATGATGGCGCGCCGTTCCCGGATGACGATGAGGCGTGACCGCCCATCGCGAGGCCAATCCGGAGTCGGGCGGCGCGGACACAGCCAAAACCTTCCGCGCCGACGCTACCCATCCCCGCCTTATTCCTCCCGCCATTCACGGGCGTCCGGCGCTCCGGGCCCGCCGCGCCGACCGACTCCGGCGCCGCGCTTCGAAGGTCCGGGACATCCTAAAGGCAGGCCTTGGCCAAATGCGTCGCCCGCGACCCGTCCCGGCGTGCGGTCAGCCCAGCGCGTGGGCGATGTCCCTGGTCCGCTCATAAAGGCTTTTGAACAGGGCGTAGCCCTCGGCGGGTGGCGCGCCGGGTTCCACGGTCTCGGCGGCCGGATTCCAGGAATCGATGTCCCCGGGCGAGGCCACGCCCGCGGCGAGGGCCGCGAGGAACGCGTCCCCGTAGCTCGCGCCCATGGTCTTTTCGGCAACGGTCTGCCGAACGCCGCAGAAGTCTGACGTGGCCCGCAGCCACGGCCGGTTCTTCGTGCCGCCTCCCACGGCGAGGGCGCGCGCGGGTTCGGCGTCCACCGATCGGTATGTCTCGAACACATGGGCGGTGCCCATCGCGATTCCCTCGATCAAGGCGCGGTACATGTCCCCGCGCGTGTGGGTCAGGTTCAGGCCGAAGAACGCGCCTTTGGCGAGCGGATCATGGATCGGCGTACGTTCCCCCGAGAAATAAGGCAGCATCAGCAGCCCCTTGGCCCCCGGAGGAGATTTTTCCGCCTCGGCGGCGAGCAGGGCGAAGGCTTCGTCGCGGGGCAGCTCGCGGGCGAACTGGTCGCGGAACCAATGTGTGAGCGTTCCCGACGTCGCGAGGCCCGCCAGAGAAGCGTGAAGGCCAGGAAACAGCCACGGCGCGTACCAAAGGCGGGGATCGCGGACCGGCGATTCCGTCACCTGAACGATGAATATCGTGGAGCCGTACATCAGCATCGTGTCGCCGGGATTCCGGACGCCGACGCTTACCGCCTCGGCGGCGGCGTCGATGGTGCCGCAGGTGACCGGGGTGCCCTCGGCCAGCCCCGTCTCGGCCGCGGCGCGGGCGGTGACCCGGCCCGCGATCTCGGAGCTCCAGAGCAGGTCGGGCAATTTGTCCCGGGGCAGGATGTCCGGCGCCAGCGCGTCCGTCCAATCGAGCGCGGTCACGTCGTAGAGCGGCGAGAAATTCGCCGCCGTGTAGTGATCGATCACGCGGGCTCCCGTGAGCCGCTCCACGATAAAGCTCGTGGAGGTCAGCACCATGGCGGTCCGCTCGAACAGTTCGGGACGGTTGCGCTTGAGCCAAAGGATCTTCGGGCCGACCGATTGCGAGGTCAGCGCGTTGCCGCAGACCCGGAGGATCCGCTCCCGCCCGATCCGGTCGTTCAGAAGGTCGATTTCGGAGGTGGCCCGCGTGTCCACGCCGTAGAGGACGCCGTTCATCAGGGGCGCGCCGGTTCCGTCCACCGGAAGCATGCAGGGACCGATCGCCGACACCGCCACGGCTTCGATTCCCGATGGATCGATCTCCGATTTGGCCAGGAGCTCGCGCGCGATTCCGGCCGTGTCGCCCCACCAATCCTCCTCGGCGCGGTGCTCGGCCCAACCGGGCCGTGGCACCAGCATCCCGTGATCCCTCGTCGCCATCGCGGCGACGGCCCCGGAGGCGTCAACCAGAACGCCTTTGGACTGATACGTGCCGATATCGATGCCGAGTGTGTGGGTCATCGCCCCTCCGTGGGATCGAAACCCGACGACAAGCGGGAGACCGCGGTCTCGAGCAGGGTCACCAACCCGGCGAGGTCCGAGAGGTCGCAGACCTCGAGGCTGGAGTGCGAATACCGGATCGGGAACCCGACATCGATGGCGGCGACTCCGTGGCCGACGTGCTGCGCGTAGGACAGGTCGGTCAGAACCCCTGACTGGACGCAGCGTTGCAGGGAAACGCCGACCGAGTCGGCCGACTCCTCGAACAGCCGGACGAGGGCGGGGTGTGGAATCACGCCGTTCAGCGTGCCGCGTCCATGAAAGGAGTGAAGGCCGACGCCGGGACCGCCGCCGAGCCGAACTTCCCTGCGCCCCGCCATGTCGGGCGAGTCGGAGGACAGCATGAGATCGATTTGAATCGCGATGTCCGGCTCCAGACGCCGGGCCAGCGGAAGCGCGCCGCGCAGATTGAACTCCTCCTGCGTGGTGAAGGCGATGTGCGTCGTCGGCCGATCCCCGCGCCGCGCGAGGGCCTCCGCCAGGAGAATCAGCGCGGCGCAGCCGGCGCGGTCGTCGATTGAGGTTCCGGCGACCCGGGTTCCCGCCAGCGGCGTGAAGGAGGGGCGGTAGACGACGGGCGCGCCGACGAGGACGCCGGCCTCCTCCGCCTCGGCCTTCGACGAAAATCCGCAATCGACGTGGAGGTCGGCGTGGCGCGTCACCACGTATTTCTCTTCGGGCGCGGTGGCGTGGTGGCTCTTGTTCGCGATGACGCCGGGCAGGTCGCCGTCCCGCCCGCAAACCACCACGGCCTGCGAGGCGAGCGCGCGCTCGGGCACCCCGCCCACCCGCTCCAAACGAAGAAAGCCGTCGGCCTCGATCCTCCGCACCATGAACCCCAATTGATCCATGTGGGCGAACACCATCACCGTCGGCGCGTCCTCCGCCCCGGGCAGGGTCATCCATGTGTTTCCCAGAACGTCGACCCGGCGGCGCCCGCCCGGGATCGACCGCTCCAGCCAACCGTCGATGGCCCCGCGCACCCGCGCCTCGTGTCCGGACAGTCCAGGAGTCCGCGCCAGATCGCTCAATATCTCGCGCAGGGAATCGATCACCGCGCCGCCCCCGCGCGGTCCATGAAGTCCTTGGCCCTGTCTGGATCCACGGGATTCCAGGTGTTTCCGTCGACCTTCAGAGCCGATCCGACCACGCAGCCGTCGGCCACCGCCAGAACGTCGGCCACCGTGTCGTGCCGCACCCCGGTGTTGGCGAGGACCGGCGTGTCGGGCACCGCGGCCTTGACCGCCTCGAGATCCTCCATCCGCG
>JANQKA010000045.1 GCA_028281405.1 Hasllibacter sp.
TCGGGGATTTCGGGCGCGGAACCGGAGGCGCGCGGGGCGGGGCTTGATTGCCCCCGGAGGCCCGTCAAGTTATCGGGGGACGAAACTTCGGGGGTGAGCTCATGAGCGAAGTCGAACGCGAGTCGATGGAATTCGACGTGGTGATCGTGGGAGCCGGCCCGGCGGGCCTCTCCGCCGCGATCCGCCTGAAGCAACTCGACGCCGACCTGAGTGTCGTGGTGCTTGAAAAGGGATCGGAAGTCGGGGCGCACATCCTGTCCGGCGCGGTGCTGGATCCTTCCGGCCTTGACGCGCTCATTCCCGATTGGAGGGACAAGGACGCGCCGATAACCGTCCCGGTGAGGAAGGACGAATTCTGGATGCTGCGCGAGGGAGGCCGCGTCCGCATCCCCAACGTCATCATGCCGCCGCTGATGAACAATCACGGGAACTACATAGTCTCGATGGGCAATGTTTGCCGCTGGATGGCGCGGCAGGCCGAGGACGCCGGCGTGGAGATATTTCCCGGCATGTCGTGTTCCGAACTCGTCCGCCGCGGAGACGGCTCCGTGGCCGGCGTGGTCGCCGGGGAATTCGGCAGGGGGCCCGACGGCTCCCCCGGTGACGGATACGAGCCGGGAATGGAACTGCGCGGCAAGTACGTGTTCCTGGCCGAGGGAGTCCGGGGGTCTCTGTCCAAACAGGTCATCGCCGAATACGGGCTCGACGATCGCGGCGACACGCCGAAGTTCGGCATCGGCATGAAGGAAATCTGGGAAATCGACCCGGAGCGGCACGAAGAGGGCAAGGCCATCCACACCATGGGGTGGCCGCTGAACGGGAACGCGGGCGGAGGCGGCTTCATTTATCAACTGGATGGCAACCAAGCCTACGTCGGCTTCGTGGTGCACCTGAACTACAGGAATCCGCACCTCTTCCCATACATGGAATTCCAGCGGTTCAAGCACCACGGCATGGTGGCCGGCCTGCTGGAGGGCGGCAAGCGCGTGGCCTACGGCGCGCGCGCGGTCGCCGAGGGAGGTTGGCAGTCCATACCAAGGGTCGCCTTCCCCGGCGGAGCGCTGCTGGGATGTTCGGCCGGCCTCGTCAACGTCCCGCGCATCAAGGGAAACCACAACGCCATGCGCTCCGGCATCCACGCCGCCGAGGCGGCGTTCGAGGCCATCGGGGAGGGTCGTTCCGGCGACACGCTGACCGCCTACGAGACGGCTTTGAAATCCGGCCCGGTCGCGAAAGACCTCAAGCGCGTCCGCAACGTCAAGCCGCTGTGGTCGCGCTTCGGCACGGCGGCGTCCCTGACGCTCGGTGGCTTCGACATGTGGGTGGCCAACCTGACCGGGTGGAACCCGCTCGGCACCCTGCGGCACGGCAAATCCGACGCCGAGGCCACGGAACCCGCCTCGAAGCACCGCCCGATCGAATATCCCAAGCCCGACGGGAAACTCTCCTTCGACCGGCTGACCAACGTGAGCTTCTCATTCACCAACCACGCCGAAAGCCAACCCGCCCATCTGACGCTCAAGGATCCCGCCGTCCCCGTGGAGGTCGACCACAACGTGTACGCGGGCCCGTCCCAACGCTACTGCCCGGCGGGCGTCTACGAGTTCGTGGGCGACGGCCCGGACGTCAGGTTTCAGATCAACTTCCAGAACTGCGTCCACTGCAAGACCTGCGACATCAAGGATCCTGCGCAGAACATCGTCTGGACCACGCCGCAGGGCGGCGACGGGCCGAATTACCCCAACATGTGACGGCCCTTCCGAATCGACCCCCGGCCCGCCGGATGATTGCGGGCGCGGCGCCCGCGGACTATCCTCCGCCGTCGACCGAGGGGCGGAGGAAACCCGATGAAGCACTCAGTTCGCGCCGTCGCCACGATGGCCGCGGTCGTTTCCGTGGTTTGGACGGCGTGCGCCGCCGAAACGGAAAGCGCCGCCGAGGCCGGAGACGCCGCTGAGTCGGAAGTCGCGGCGGAGTCGGAAGTCGCGGATGAGGCCGAAGGAGTACCGGTAACTCTGGGCGCCGGGGCCTACCTCGCGGGGGAGGCGGCGTTTTCCCGGAACGACTTCGCCGAGACGGCCCGCTACTTCGGCCGCTTGTTCGAGGACGGCATCGCGGACGAGGGTTTGTTGGAGGCCCTGATTTTGAGCCACGTCGGGCTCGGGCGCGTGGAAGAGGCGATTCCCGCCGCGCGGGAACTCGCGGCGGGCGGCTCGGACAGTTTGGCGGCGGACCTTGTGCTCCGGGCGCGCGCGTTGGCCGACCCGGACGTCGAGGCTCCGGAATACGCGGTTCCGGACGACGAGAGTCTGGAGGAGCGGCCCCTTTTCGCTTTGACGCAGCGGCTTCTCCAAGCCTGGATCACGGTCGACGAGGGCAGGATGGCCGCGGCCCTCGAGCAATTCGAAGGGTTGGACGAACCGGGGGCGCAGCGGGAATTCAGCCGTTACCACAAATCGCTGGCGCTGACCCTCGCGGGCGATCTCGAGGGTGCCGCGGCCTCCCTGTCCGAGGATGGTGGAAGCGCGTTCACCCGAAGCCCGCGTGGCATATTCGTGCTCGCGTCGATCATGTCGCGGCTCGACCTGAACGACGAGGCCCTTGGCGTGATCCAAGGCCTGCCCCGCTGGCGGGACGACGTCCGCCTGCGCGGGGCGGCGGAGCGGTTGATGGCCGGAGAAGCTCTTCCCTTGGACTTCATCCGAAGCGCCCGCGACGGCCAGGCGGAGGTTTTCTACACATTGGCGATCACGTTGATCGAAAACGATTCCACGGGCCGCGGCAGCGACCGCCGCCTGCCGCTGTTCTATTCGCGCCTCGCCGAACACCTTCGCCCGGGCCATGTGGACGCGATCCTTCTATCGGCCGAAATCCTGGAGGAGATGGGGCAGCACGGCCTCGCCATCGAGGCCTACGACAGCGTGCCGCCGGAAGATCCCATGCTTCCCCTCGCGGGGCTCGGACGCGCCGCGTCGCTCTATTCGGCGGGCCGGGTCGACGAGGCGGTGGAGGCGCTCAACCGTCTCGGCGAAACCCACCCCTCCCTTTCCGGGATCCACATGGAACTCGGAGATTTGTTGCGACGCGAAGAGCGGTTCGTGGAGGCCACGCGGGCCTACGACAAGGCCGTCGAGATCATGAAGGCCGAAGGCTCCGAAACCTGGTACATCTACTACGTCCGCGGCATAACGCAGGAGCGCTCCGGAGAATGGGACAGGGCCGAGGCGGACTTCCGCCGCGCGCTCGAACTGAATCCCGACCAGCCGAACGTCCTCAATTACCTGGGCTACTCGCTGGTGGAACTGGGGCGGGATTTGGACGAGGCCCTCGACATGATCCAGCGAGCCGCCGCGGCGGCGAGGAACAACGGCTACATCATCGATTCGCTCGGCTGGGTTCTCTACCGGCTCGGGCGGCACGAGGAGGCAGTGGAACCGATGGAGCGCGCGGTGGAGCTGCGTCCGGTCGATCCCGTGATCAACGATCATCTCGGCGACGTGCTGTGGATGGTGGGACGCAAGCGCGAGGCCGAATTCCAATGGAGGAGGGCCCTGAGTTTCGAGCCCGAGGCGGTGGACGAGGCCCGCATCCGCCGCAAGCTGGAGGTCGGCCTCGACGTCGTGCTGGAGGACGAGATGTCGTCCGAGCGCGAAGCCGCCGATGAAGGTTGAGGCGTTCGCGCCCGCCAAGGTCAACCTGACCCTTCATGTCACGGGCCGGAGGGCCGACGGCCTTCACGAGATCGACGGCCTGACCTGCTTCGCCGGCGTCGGCGACCGGATCGCGGCGCGGGCCTCGGATCGTCTTTCCCTTGAAATCACGGGGCCGATGGCGGGGCGGGTGAGTGCGGACGGCGGCAACCTCGTCCTGCGGGCGGCGCGTCTGCTGAAGCCGGAGGGCCGAGCGGAAATCACACTCGAAAAACATCTGCCGGTCGCGGCGGGGATCGGGGGCGGTTCGAGCGACGCCGCCGCGGCTCTGCGCGCCCTGTCGAGGCTTTGGGGGGTTCCGCTTCCGCAGGCGCCCGATTTGGCGGTCCTCGGCGCGGACGTTCCCGTCTGCCTCTCCCGCCGTCCGGCGCGGATGCGGGGCGTCGGTGAGCGGCTGGAGCCTCCGCCTCCGCTGCCGAAGGCCGGCATCGTTCTCGCCAACCCCGGAGTGGCCCTGCCGACGGAGGCGGTGTTCGCGGCGCTCGTGTCGCGGCGGAATCCTCCGATGCCCGACATCATTCCGCGGCTCGGCGACTTCGAATCGCTCTGCGGTTGGCTGTCGAATCAACGCAACGACCTGGAATCGGCGGCGCGGCGGATCGCTCCGGCCGTGACGGACGCGCTCGGGGAATTGTCGGCCCTCGACGGTTGCGGCCTCGCCCGCATGTCGGGCTCGGGCGCGACCTGCTTCGGGCTGTTCCGAACGGAGGCGGGGGCTCGGGCGGCCGCGGAGGATTTGAGGACCGCGCGCCCCGGGTGGTGGATCGCGGCCTCCACCCTTGATCCGGAAGATGTGTTCCGCGCCGCGGAGTAGCGGACGCCGGGGGGAGGGAGCGGCGGATGCCGCCCCGACGAGGTGGACTCCGCGGCGCGGGCGGGCGGACAACCCGCCACTTCCGGAGGGCGGGAAACGGTTCGGGGGGGCCCGCGCCGTGACTTTCCCCGAAATTCCTGCGAGGTTGGCGGCATGAAGGAACTGCTGAGGAGCAACGATCCGACGGTGATCGCCTTCGCCTCCGCCCTGCTTGACGGGGAAGGCATCGAGTCCTTCGTCATGGATGTCCACATGAGCGTCCTCGAGGGATCGATCGGGGTGTTGCCGCGCCGCCTGATGGTCAGGTCGAAGGATCATTTTCGGGCGCGGGCGGTGTTGACGGACAACGGCATCGATCTCCCTGACGCCGAGGGCCGTGGATGACTGTCCGCGTTGGACCAAACGGAGCGGCGTCGGTGACGCGAATCGGGCGAATCACCGCGCCGCCGCGGATTCCGCCGCCGGGATATCCCTGAGGACCGCGGGCATTCCGGGCCGCGCGCCCGCGTCGCGCGTGGAATGGGTTCCTCCCGTCGGTTTCCCCCACCCGTCGATGGTGCATCGGCGGGTTTGACGGAATCGGTGGGGCAAGCCGGGTGAGGGTCAACGCGAATCGTTGGAGTGCGCCGACAACCATGGTCAACCGATGTCGTGCTCAAACCCAAGTCGCTGGTGTCCAATGGTTCGAATAAGCGCCCATGCCCGCCGCGGTCCGCCCTCGGTTCGTTGAATCGAACCGATTCGAAATCGGTTTCGAACCGCCTTGTCATCGCTCGATTTGGTCGAATCCGGGCGATCGGCCGGAGTGACGGCCCGGCCGCGGCGGCGGGCGGCGGTTATCCGCGCGGGGCCATTTCCGGACGACGGCGGTCCCGGTCGCCCGGACCCAATCGGTGCGCCTGGGCGGGGCAACCCTTTTCGCGGCGGCGGCCCGCCCGGGTCCGGCTCAGACGATTCGCGCCACCACGTAATCGGCCAACTCGGAAAGCATGGAGCGCAATGGATCATCCGGAAGCGCCGCGAGAGTCTCCTTGGCCTTCGCCGACCAGCCGAGCGCGGCGCTCCGGGTTTCGGCCAAGGCTCCGCGGCGTTCCAGGATCGCGCGCGCCTCGTCGACGTCGGCTTCGGCCGTCCGCGCCTTCTCGATCGTCCGCGACCAGAAGGATCTCTCCTCCACGGTGGCGTCTCGCAGCGCCAGAATCACGGGAAATGTCACCTTTCCCTCGCGCAGGTCGTCCCCGGTGTTCTTGCCGATGTCGCGGTCGCCGTAATCAAGCAGGTCGTCGGTGAGCTGGAAGGAGATTCCGAGCGCTTCCCCGTAGGCGCGCAGCGACGCGGTCTCGGAGTCGGACCCCCCGGCGGCGACCCCGCCGGCCTCGGCGGCGGCGGAGAAGAGGGCGGCGGTCTTGCCGCGGACGACCTTCATGTAGGTCTCGACCGTCGTGCCGAGATCGCGGGTGGAGACGAGTTGCAGCACCTCTCCCTCGGTGATGGTGGCCGCCGCGTCCGACAGGATGCCGAGCACCCGGAGCGAACCGCTTGAAACCATGAGTTGGAACGCCCGCGCGAACAGATAGTCGCCCACGAGGATCGAAGACTTGTTGTTCCACAGAAGATTGGCCGTCGGCCCTCCCCTGCGCCGTGTGCTTTCGTCGACCACGTCGTCGTGCAGGAGCGTCGCGGTGTGGATGAACTCCACCGCCGCGGCGAGCGGGACATGATGCGGCCCGCCGTTTCCGAGGAGCCGGGCCGCGGCGAGCGTCAGCATCGGCCGCAGGCGTTTGCCGCCCGCTCCGACGATGTGCGAGGTCACCTCCGGGATCCGCGAAACCTGCTCCGAGGACAGCCGCTCGGAGATCAGCGCGTTCACCTCCGCCAGATCGCCCGACAGGGCCTCGGCCAGTCGTTCGAGCGGGTTTGGCCCCGCGGCGTCAAGGCTCATGACTTCCTCCGAAATTCCTGCGATGATGCCCGCATGGAAAAACCGCCGAAGATCGACGATCCGGACGCGGCCGTCCCCGCCGGCGGGGCGGATATAGGAATCTAACCGATGGATGTCCACGGAACCTCGCCCTCCGGAACGCCCGGCCGTTCCGCGGTTCCGCCGGGCGGTTGTTCCTCCCGCGCCGGGCGCCCGCCCTCGGCCGCCGGCCGCCGGGCCGCTCCCGCGTGATGGATGGAATCACCGAGGACGGGTTCCTGGACGGCCGCCTGAAGCTGCTTCAGCCGCGCACCGGTTACCGCGCCTCCACCGACTCGCCGCTCCTCGCCGCGGCGGTGCCCGCGGCGGCCGGGGAAGAGGTTCTGGAACTGGGCCTCGGAGCCGGAGTCGCGGCGCTTTGCCTCGCCTGGCGGACGGGAGCGGCGGTGACCGGAGTGGAGGTTCAGCCGGACTACGCCGCGCTCGCCCGCCGGAACGCCTCGCGCTGCGGTCTTCCGCTGAGGGTCGTCGAAGGCGACGTGGCGGATTTGCCCGCCGGGATCCGGGAGCGGAGCTATGATCACGTCATGGCAAATCCCCCCTATCTGGGGCCCGGAACCGCCTCCCCGGACACCGGCCGCGAAATCGCCAACCGCGCGTCGCTGCCGATTCCCGAATGGGTCGACGCGGGTCTCCGGCGGCTCAAGCCCGGGGGAACGCTGACCCTGATTTTGCGCTCCGGGGAATTGCCCGGGGTTCTGGCGGCGATGGAGGGGCGGGGAAGCGCCGCGGTCCTGCCGATCCAATCCCGCGCCGCCCGCGCGCCGTCGCGCGTGATCGCGCGGTGCCGCAAAGGAGGGCGCGATCCCTTCGTGCTGTCCGCCCCGCTCGTCGCCCACGCGGGCGAAAGGCACGGAATGGGCGGAGGATTTTCCGAGGCCGCGGACGCGGTTCTGCGCGGTGGCGCCGCGCTTCCTCCGTTCTGGAGAACCGGTTGCCAATCCGGGCGTCCGGCTTAAACCGAAAGAGGGGATCAGGCCGGGCTCCGGGCGGATTTTCCCCTCAACCGCGGCGGGCTCCGGACCGTCCGATCAGAGATGGAGGAAATGAATGACTCTCAGTTCGCATGTCGAGCAACTGCGGAAGCGTCACCGCGAACTCGGCGAACAGGTGGAAAAGGCGCAGCGCTCTCCGTCCTTCGACGAAATCCAGCTCGCGCGCATGAAGAAGGAGAAATTGCGGTTGAAGGAGGAGATCGAGCGTCACGGGGGCTGATTCTCATTCCCCGGCCGGGCGGAGGTTTCCGGCCGCGACGAATCGGCGCCCGGCGTTGTATTCCTCCGCGCTCCTTGCCTCCGCGACGATCCAGTCGCGGAAGGCCGCGATTCGGGGCTGCTCCCTGATTCGCTCGGGGCAGACGAATCGGTAGCGCGCCCGCGTGGTCAGCGCGGTTTCGAAGGGAGCCGAGAGCCGCCCCTCGCGCAGGTCGCGCTCCGCGAGCGAAATCCGGCCCAGCACGACGCCACTCCCGGAGACCGCGGCGTCAAGGGCGTGGTCGGCTTGGTTGAAGGAAAGGCGGCGGGCGTTCTCCGGCGGCTTCATTCCGACCGCCTCGAACCACTGGCGCCATCCCACGGGCGGGTCGAGGAAGTCGAGGTCGGCCTGATCCAGAAGCGCCGACCCGCCCTCGACCAGCCCGGGCAGATCCTCCGGCCGGGAGACGCGCCGGGCCAATCCGGGGCTCATCATCGGGGTCACCCATTCGCGCAGGATGGTTTCCGCGTGAAGCCCTTCTCCGGGCGGCCCTCCCATCCCGAACCTGACCGCGGCGTCGACCTCGTCGCGGTCGAAGTCCAAAATCCTGAGCGAGGCGATGAACCGCAATTCGATGTCGGGATGACGCCCGGCGAAGTCGAACAGCCTCGGCGCCAGCCACTTCGCCGTGAATGCCGGTCCCGCGGTCACGGTGAGCCCGCGCCGGTCGCCGAACCGCCGCGCCGTCCGCCAGCCCGCGTCCAGCGTTTGAAATCCGAGCGTCGCCGAGGGCAGCAGCGTCCTTCCGGCCTCGGTCAGTTCCACGGCGCGGTTCAGCCTGCGGAACAGCGGAACACCGAGATTCTCCTCGAGCGACTTGATCTGAAACGACAAGGCGGCGGGCGTGACGTTCAACTCCCGAGCCGCGGCGGAGAATGAGAGGTGGCGTCCGGCGGCCTCGAAGGCGCGCAGGGCGGTGAGGGGCGGTTGGACGGTGGGCATGGTCGGTTAAGTAAATCTTAACCGATGGGTTGGAAAGTCTCGATTGTGCGCCGTCGAAATCAGGCCGATACGGGACGCGCACGCAAACAAAACTTGATGGAGCAACGCCATGATGTTCGAAACGCACCCCAACGCCGCCTACCGGACCGCCATGGAGCGGGCCCGCGCCGAACGCGCGCGGGCTTTGCGCGACGGCTTCGGCCGCGTCGCCCGGCTGTTCCGCCGCCGCGGTTGATCGGCCGCGGACGGGAACCGCGCCGGCCCGGGACTTCCAGGGGCCGGCGCGGATCCGGGAATCAGGCCAGATACTGGCCGCCGTTTGCCGACAGCGTCGATCCGGTGATGAACCCCGCGTCGTCGGAGGCGAGGAACACGACGCAACGCGCGATCTCCTCCGGTTCGCCCACGCGGCCCACCGGAATCGCCGGCAGGACGACCTCGTTCATCACCTTTTCGGGGACGGCCTGGACCATCTCGGTGTTGATGTATCCCGGCGCGATCACGTTGACCGTGATGCCCGCGCGGGCGCCTTCCTGCGCCAGGGCCTTGGTGAAGCCGATGTCGCCGGCCTTGGCGGCGGAGTAGTTGACTTGGCCGAACTGGCCCTTCTGGCCGTTGATGGACGAGATGGATATCACGCGGCCGAATTTGCGCCCGCGCATGCCGGACCAGACGTTGTGGGTCATGTTGAACAGTCCCGTCAGGTTGGTGCCGATCACCTGATTCCACTGTTCGGGCGTCATCTTGTGGAACGGGGCGTCGCGCGTGATGCCCGCGTTGTTCACCAGGATTTCCACCGGCCCGAGGTCCGCCTCGACCCGCTCGACGCCGGCTTTGCAGGCTCCGTAATCGGCCACGTCCCACTTGTAGGTCTTGATGCCGGTTTCCTTGGTGAAGGCGGCGGCTTTTTCGTCGTTGCCGGCGTAGGTCGCGGCCACGGCGCAACCCGCGTCCTTGAGCGACTTCGATATCGCGGCCCCGATGCCGCGCGATCCTCCGGTCACGATTGCGACACGTCCCATTGGGTTCTCCTTGTCACTGTGCGTTTCGATTCGTCGGCGCGGAAACCGCGGCCCGCCGTCCCGGGAGGTGAAACCACGACGGCGCGGAACCGGTCCCGACTTCCGATGTTCCGTCCGGATACTGGACCGCGACGGCCGACGCCGCAAGGAGACGGGGACCGGGGGGCGGAGGATCGCCGGTTCCGTTCCGAAGGCGGCGCGGCCGATGGGAATCGGAAGCCCCCGGACGCGTGGTTCCGGGAACGCCGCCCGCCCGCGCGCCGCGCGCTCCGCTCCCGGGGTAATGATAATTGCCCAATCCATCGAAGAATCCGGCGGGTCCGTTTCCCGGCCGGTGGAGTATGGAACCGCGGGGGGTGGGGGAACGGAATCGCCGACGCGCCCGGGGCGCGCGAACCCCACATCCGAAGCCGGCGGCGGCCCGTCCATGAACCCGGGAGCGAATCGGCGCGAAAACATGTTGACAGGTTCGGCGCGATGGTGGATGTACGCCGCGTTGATAAACGGGAACCGACAATGGGAAGTGATTCGGCCGCGGTCGCGGACGGCGCTTGGATGGCGAGCGACGGAATCGGAACGACGGCGGTCGGAGCTGCGACGGGTCGTCGCGCGGGAAAGACGCGATGCGCCGCCGGCGCTCCGGGAGTCCAGATCCGCGCCGTGGGGTTCCCGACACGAAACTCAGCGGGATTGAACCCACGCCGCACGGCGTGACGACCGCGATCAAATCAGGCGAAGATCATGTATTCTCACCGGCTCTCACCCAAGGTGATCCAAGGACTTGCCCTCGCGGGTATTCTCGCGTGCCTGGCCACGTCCGCGTCGGCGCTCAGTTGCGCCCGACCGGACTTGGCGGCGGCCCTCGAGCAACATTCGACGCAGCCGGGAGCCGAAGTGCTCGTCGGCGCGTTGAACGACCTGCGCCGCCGCGCCGACGGGGATTACGTCGCGCGGTTGGACGCCGGGCCAACCAATGTGGTCGTGCCCGACCCGTCGGGTTGGGCGGGAATCGCGGGAGCGCCCGATCCCGCCGCCCGGACCGCGTGGGTCGCCGACGGGCGCGAGCACATCCTGCTCGTCAACCGTTCGGGGCCGGACGAGGTAATCCTGTGGCTCGGCCCCTGCGCCGGGTCGGTCGCGTTCGTCGCATCGGCGGACAATCTGACAACGCTCGGCTCCTGCGCCGAAGCCATTTGCGGACGGTTTTGACATGTTGCGACTTTTGCGGAGATGTGGACGGGGCGTCGTGCTTTTGGCGCTCCTGTCGGTGGTGGTGGCGTCGTTGCAGTTCGTCGTGCCGCTCTACATGATGGCGATCTACAACCGGATCCTTCAGACCTACTCGCTCGAGACACTGCAGTTGATCACGTTGATCGCGGGGGTGCTGCTGATCGCGCTCGGGGTCGCGGAGATGACGCGATCGCGCATCCTCGCGCTGATGTCGCGGAGGGTCGGCGAATATCTCAACAACGACGTCTACAAAGGCGTGCTGGCCGGACCCGGATCGGATCTCGCCAAGGCCATGGAGGACAAGGGGGCGACCGACGTCGAGGGCCGCGCCGCGCGGACGCAGGCGCTGACCGATCTTCGGCAGGTTTCCGCCTTCATGTCGTCGGGCGCGCTCAACACGTTCTTCGACGCCATGCTGTCGCCCATCTTCATCGGCGCCATGTTCATTCTGGATCCCCTGCTGGGGTGGATCGGCGTCGGCGCGGGAACGGTCATTTTCTGCATCGCGATCTGCGTGGAACTCCTGGCGCGGCGCGCGAACCGCAAGATCGGCGAGAAAGAAGGACAGGCGCAGGGACGGCTGGAGCGGTCCCTGGACCAGCATGACGCGATCGCCAGCATGGGAATGGCCGGGCCGCTCTACCAGCACTGGGAGCGCGACCGAGCCGAGGCGATGGAATTGTCGCAATCCAACCAGTCCCTCATCGGCATCCTGTCGGGCCTGGCCAAGGCCATCAGGCTGGTGGTGCAGATGGGCGTGCTTGGCGTCGGAGCCTACCTCGTCATCACCACCAACAGCTTCCTTCCTGGCGCCATCATCGCGGCCTCGATCATCCTCGGCCGGGCGCTGGCCCCCATCGATCAATCGATCAGCCTGTGGCGGACCTTCATGCAGGCGCGCGGCGGCGCGAAGCGGCTGATGGGGTTGATGGACGCGGTGGACTCCCAACCGGAGCGCATGGACGGACCGCCGCCGAAGGTCGAACTCGCTTTGCGGCGGGTGACCATATCCTTCCCAATCCATCCACAGCCGCTGATCCAAGGCATGGATTTCGCGTTGTCCGAGGGCGACGCCCTGGGGATCTTCGGGCCCAATGGAGCCGGCAAGACGACGCTGCTGCGCGCGATGGGGGGGCTTCATCATCCCGCCCGCGGCAGCGTCCTGCTGGGAGGAACCCCGACCGAGGCGCTGTCCGACAACGCCCGCCATCAAAATCTGGGCTATCTGCCGCAGGACGTGCAGCTGCTGCCCGGCTCAATCGCCGACAACATCGCGCGGTTCCGATTCAATCCGCTCGATCCCAAAAGCGCCGAGGCGGTGTTCGCCGCCGCGGAGCAGTCGGGTGCGGCTCCGATGATTCAATCGTTGCCCGAAGGCTATGGCACGGCGCTTAAGCCGGGAGTGTTCTCCGCCGGACAGACGCAGTTGCTGGGGTTGGCGCGCGCGGTGTACGGAAATCCTGTCCTCCTGCTGCTCGACGAGCCGGCCGCGAACCTCGACATCGCGTCGAAGGGAAGGGTGTCGGAGCTGATCGGCGCGCGGCGGGCGTCCGGACAAATAACGGTGTTCATCACCCATGATCAGGAACTTCTGAGGTCGGCCTCCCACCTTCTGGTGGTGGCGCCGGGCAAATCGAGCTTCGGCCCCGCCGACGAAATCATCCGCAGCTTCTCCTCGGCGCAGCAGGGCAAGCCCGCCCAGGGCGTCGACATGGCCAAACTGGAGGCGAGCACAAATGCTTGAGCCAAAACCCCGTCCCGAAGAAAAGAACTATCTGCGCGATCCGTTCATCGCGTTCTGCCTGCTCGTGGTGATCGGCGGGCTGGGATCCTTCGGCGTCTGGGCGGCGACCGCGCCGTTGGCGCAGGGCGTGACGGCGCCGGGAACTCTCGTGGTCCAGGACCGCCGCAGGACCGTGCAGCACTTGGAAGGCGGAATCATCGAGGAACTCTACATCAAGGAGGGCCAGGCCGTCCGGGCCGGGGAACCCGCGATGGTGATCTCGGACGCGAACGCCGTCGCGCGCTTCAAGCAGGCGTCGGCGGAACGTCACCGACTGCTGGCGGAGATCGACCGGTACGACGCGCAGATAGCCGACGCGCCGGATCTGATATTCAAGCGGCTCGACGCCGAGGATGTGAATCCCGCGATGCGGGCGGAATTGGAGGCCACCAACCTTCAGCTTTTCGCCGATGAAACGGCGGCGGTCGCGGGCGAGCGGGAACTGGCTCGCGCGCGCATCGCGCGTCTCAGGGCCGAGTCCGACTCGCTGGACGTGCGGCGCTCGGGCAAGGAGCGCGAGATCGAGACGTTGCGGAACGAGCAGGCCGTGCAGACGGATGCCCTGAATCAGCGGCTTGGCAACATCAGCCGGGTCAACGAGGTCCAGCGGTTGTTGGCGATCACGGAAACGGAGCTGTCGAATCTCGACGAGCAGGAGCGGGTGATCGAACGCAGCATCGGCGAGGCCGAGATTGAATTGCGCCAAGTCGATCTGACCAACCGCGCGCGGCTCTCGGCGGCGCGGGCGGAAGCTCTGGGCCAACTCGCCGCGGTCACCGACGAACTCTCCGCGCTGGACGACCGGATGGCGCGGCGCCATGTGGCGGCGCCGATCGACGGCGTGGTGATCGATCTGGCCTACACGGCGGTCGGCGGGGTGGTCGCTCCGGGCGATCCAATCTTCGATTTGGTTCCGTCCACGACGACCTTTCTGGTGGACGTGCGCTTTCAACCGCAGGACCGCGACGATCTGGCCGAGGGGCGGCCGGTGAATCTCCGCTTCGGAACCCTTGATCCGATCATCCCTCCGGAGATTCCGGGCGTTTTGGAAAGGATCGCGGCGGACGCGACGTTCGACATACAGACGGAGACGTACTTCTACTCCGCCGAGGTGTCGATTCCCGAAGATTCCTTCAAAAGTTTGGAGGGGTTCGAAATCTCTCCCGGCATTCCGGTCGAGGTGTTTTTCGACAAGGGCTTGCCGCGCACCCCGCTGAGCTACTTCATCGAGCCGGTGATGGTCATGATCCGGCTGGGGATGCGGGCTTAGGCCCCGACTCTTTCGGCTTCCGCCGCCCGCCTTTCCCGGGCGGGCGGACGCGCCGTCGGCCACCCCGGTCGGCGGCGCTTTCGTTTCGAAAGACTTGCCCGATCGCGAATCCGGAGTTGGTTGAAGGGACCGCCGGTTGGGCCCTTTCCGGCCGGTGCCCGCCTTCCCGAGGTGGAAGCGGCGGTTCACCGGGTGTTGTGTCGGCTTGGATGGTTCGATGTGCCATCCGCCGCTCACGGCGAAGGCGGTCGGGTCGGGAGCGCCCACCGGTCGAATCCGCGGTGTCCGCGATCCGTTGGGAACGCTGGCGTGGACGCGGCGTCCAACCCGGGGGCGGTGTTCGGAAAACCCGCGAATCGTGGGGCCGTCGATCAGCCACGGACGCCTTTGCCGACAGTGGAAGGACGCGATGCCGCGCGACTTAGCAGATCGGACGGCGTGGCCCCGGTGAAGGTGGAGCCGCCCGCCCGCCGGTTGGCGTTCATTGGATGGCGGGGCCGCGCCGCGTCGCGCTTTGTCCGGGCCGAGGATTCGATGGAGCGGGAAGGTGCCCGGGGTGGCCCCGGGCGCTTTCATCCGCGGTTCGCCGTCATGCGGTCCCCATGCCCGCCGCGCCGATCGACCCAATCCGGCGGAACGCCCGTCCATCGGGCGCGGAATGACGATTCGAATTCAAACCTTCGATTCCGTCGGAAACGCCCGGGTGTCCGGGAAGCCGCGCCCGCCGATTGGAGCTCCGGCCGATTTCCCACTCCGATTCCAACCGGAGCGTCCCGGGGCCGCGGCGTCGACCTTCGCCGCCCCATGGCGAATCCCACGCGGTCGCGACCGGCCGCCCTCCCGGATGACCATCTCCTTCTCCGCCTGGAGCGCCGGCGACTTTTGCGTGAACACAACAACGGTTGACGGGAGTGTTCGGCGCCCTTCAACGATTCGCGTTGACCAATTCCCGGGACGCGCAACCGATTCCATCAAAACCGACGGCGCCGCTCAAACGGGAGTTCAGGGCACGAGAACCCCGGTGAGAAGAATGATGTCGGCGTCCGCCCGGGCGGCGCGGTTCAGGCTGGTCAGCGCGGAAAGCTCCGCCTCGAACACGTCGGCTTGGGCTTCGATGACGTTCGTGTAGAGGACGAGGCCGGTTTCCAACTGACGCTCGAGATCCCTGACGCGGGCCTCCAAGAGCGCGATTGACGCGCTCTCGCGCTCGGCCAGCTCCAATTCGGCCTCCGCAATCCGGGCCGCGTCGTTGATCTCGAACACCAGATCCTCGGTCAGCGCGTCCCGCTCCGAGGCCAAGGACACGAGCTGACCGTCGAGCTGCGCGACCTGCGCCCGCTGCTGCCCTTGGAACAGGGTGTAGTTCAACTGCAGGCCGACATTGTCTTCGAAGTCGCCCTGCGAGTTGAGCGTTCCTTCCGCGACGGCGTTGACCGTGGGAGTGTTCGAGCGTTCCAGGACTTTCTGGTTGGCGATGATCAGCACCTCTTGCCGGGCGAGGCGGCGCAGGGCGAGGTTGTTGATGAGCGCCTGGGAGTAGGCGACGTCCTGATTCTCGATTCCGGCGTCGATGCGCAGCGAGAAGGTATCGATGCGTGGAGGAAGTTCATTGCTGTTCGAGAGCCGTCCCCAGAGTCTCTGGGCGGCGGCCAGGTCGCGCTCGGCGGCGGCCAAGTCGGCCTCGGCCCTCTGGTACTGGACGCCGGCGAGTCGCACGTCGCTTTCGGTGAGGAGGTTGAGTTCGGCCAAGCGGTTTGCGGCGGCCTCGGCCTCCAGGAACGCGGTGATCTGGCGATTGTGAAGCTCAATGCGCGCTTGAGCGAATTCGGCCTGCAGCGACGCGGTCAGAGCGCTTTGAAGGAGCGACTCGCGGGCGCGGGCGAGCTCATACTCTTCCACCCCGCCTTCCGCGCGGACGCGGTCGGCGCGGGTCCGGCGCTTGCCGAAGTCGTAGATGGGATGGGTCGCCGTGAGGGTCACGCCGTCCGTGAATGTCGACGCGCCGAGCGTCAAGTTCGGTTGAAAGAGATCCCCGGTCAATCGCGTTTCGATCACCTTGGCGTCCACGCGCAACAGCGCGGCGCTCAGCCGCGGGTCGTTCTGGTAGGCCTCGCGCAGGGTAGCGAAAAAGACGCGCGCGCCCTCGGAGCCGCCTTCGGGAAGGATGATTGGCGGCTCGTCCCCGTCGGGGCCGCCGGATGGGTCGCGGAGCTTGGACACCGTTAGGGATCCGTTGCTCTCTTGAGTCAGCAATGCTCCAGTGGTGTCGACAGCCACGAAATCCAAGAACTCCCCAACCGCGCCGTCGGCGCCCGTGGAGTCGGGGAGGGTGGCGTCCGTCGGGGTGAAGCCGAATTGGGGAACCAGGTCCGGGGAAACCCAAAGGACGCCGTTCAAGAGTTGGTACGAGCCGGAAGGCAGCCGCACGGGCCCTTCATCCCGCGCGGATTCCGTTTCGGCGGTGTCCGTCGCTTCGGCCGCGTCCGTCGACCAGGGCGCAACCGCCTCACAACCGGCAAGCAGAAGGGCGGCCAGGATGGCCGCCGACGTGGCGATAATTTTTCGCATTAGTTCCCCACTTTTGGCTCGGCGCGGGTCTTGGCCCAAAGACGCCCCGTACGCACGATCCCTGTTCAAGGCAATGGCGTGTCTTTGGACTTTTTTTTGCGTTTTGGCAAGACCTAATCGCGCGGCGATGGTGTGGGCGTTTGGGAGCGGCGATTCGCCGAATGCGGAGACGTGGCGCGGATGGGGCGGGGCCGGCGGTCGATTGGGGTTGGGGGCATCGTGGGGGTGACGCCCAAGCGGATGCCCACCTCAGGCGGAGGAGCGACCGGTGGTATGGCGTCGGCGGACTTTCCCAACCCGCCCGCCGCCCGGCGGCGTGTTCCGCCGTTTCGGCGGGACAGGGCGGGACGGATGCCCATCGGAGATTCGCCGGCGCGGGGGAAGCGGAAGGATCCGCGTGGCCCGGTTCGCGGCGTCGCCGGTACCTCCCCGCGGGCGGCGCCCCCCGCCAAACCGATCCTGGATATCCCGGTTGCCGCGTTTGGGCGGAGCGCTTTGTCCGGATTCCCGGATTTGAATGGTTTGGCGGTTCCGGACTGGGGAACGCCTCAGGGCGGCCGGGAAGCGTCCGCGCTCCGCCGCATCAGTGGCTCCCCGACGGCGAAGGAGGTCTTCTCCGTTCGAGCGGGCGGCCCGGGCCGATTCGACGCCGCGCCGGGAAAGGCGTGGCGGACACGATAGGCGTGAGGGGACGGCGGCGATCGATTCCCGCCGGCGCGCTCGTGCGATTTCGGGCACCCCGCCTTCTTTTGAACAATCGGGCTGCATGGCGTGGGCATCGGCTATTCGGGGAAGTCATCCACATGTTTCGGAGTCCGGAAGATGTCCGTGCGGAGAAAGTCCAGAGTCCGCGGGCCGAGCCTCGCGGCGCCCGGGATCACCCGCGGCGGCTTTCGCGAATTGGTCGGATACTTGGATGAATTGAAGCGATCCGGCGCGTCCGAAGCCTGACCGGAGCGGGATCGAATCACCGGTCTCGAGCGTTCGATATCTCATGTGGACAAGGTGTCGGCGGCCGTCGACACCCTCCCGCCGCATCCTGGAAACAAGGGCCACCGTTCCGCGTGTTCGCCTCCAAGCGAATTTCGCGGGTTTCGAATTTCACAGTCCCGTCGGCGACGATCGGACCTGCATCCAGGGAGTTTCCATGTCCATCTCCATCAAGGAAGCCTTCATGTCGCGGGGGATCCGCGCCGAATTCGAAGGCAAGCCCGCCACGATCGTTCCGGTCACCGCCGAAACCGTCGGGGATTTCGATCAATCCGAGTTCAAACGGGGCGTCGCCGCGGGGCAGTTGCTTTTGTCCTGGAACGACGGAGCGAAGCGGAACGGCAAGATCATCGACGCCGACGCGCGATCCGACCTGACGTTTCTGGTGGGCCGCGGCGACGGAACCGACCTCCGCGTTCCGGCTACGCGCATGACGGACGCCGTCCTCTTCCTCCTGCGCGCCGAAAGGGACGCGCGCGAGAACGCCGCGGCGGTCGACAGGGCGAACGAGGAGGCCCGCGAAATTCACCGGGCCGCCATCGACCGGGGCGAGCGGTCGGAAGAGCCCGAAATCAGACAACCGGAATTCCCGGCGGACGCCTTCGACCGGATCGGGGATTTGGTGTCCTGCGTGAAGGAAAGCCAACTCGCGATAAAGGCGGACGTTATCGCCGACATTGATGCGAAAGCCTCGGCGGACGCCTTCACGGCGAAGCTGCGTGAGGCCACCCGCGACCCGCTTAACGCGTCGGAAAGGGCGAAGGCCGAGGAGGCGATGGCGTTGAAGGCCGAAATCGCCATGCTGAACGCGGATCATCCCGACGCGGCGGAGGCTGTGATGCCCATCGCCTACGAAGGCGACGGAGAGGCGGCGCGGGAGGTCATGGCCGGCTTGCCGGATGATCCGGACGACATCTCCGCCGCCCGGATTTCGGCCATGGCCGCGAATCCCGACATGGATCTGGCGCGGCGCCTTTTTTCGGTCGCGACCACGACCCCCACCATGGAGATCGAGTGCCGAGCGCTCTCCCACGCGGGCTTCAGGACATGCGCCCAGGAACTGTCGAAGGACGAGAACCGCGAAGCGTCGGACGCCATCCTGCCACGCATGGCCGCCGTAACCGGCGACGCCATGGAAAGCTACAAATGGCAGGGCAAAATCTACACCAAGGACGGAGCGGACATCCTGCTGATGCGCGACGAATACGCCGCCTTCGCCTACGCTTGGGACAGCGCGAGCCGTGTCGGGGAAATCGATCCGCGTGAGACCGTCCTGCGGACTTTCGGCCGGGACGACGTACCGTCCGAAGGGCGTCTGGAACACTTGCGGTCGACCCTCGCCGGGTTGCGGCACGACAACGGGGCCGAAATCAACTTCGACTGGGAGGACGCTCCCGAAGAAGGAGCCGCCTTCGAAGCGTGACCGGAGAGTTCCACGGAACCGCGGCCCGGCGGGCCGCGGGATTTTCCGGCGGGCCTCGGAAGGGTATCCGCCCGCGCCCCGGGCGCGGGAATCGATCCGGGAAACGCCCGCCCGCGTCCGGGAGGCGCGCATCGTCGACCTCCGTTCGCCGGCGGGCCGCCGTTCCGCGCCGGTGGCTTCCCCCGTGTGCGGCCCGACGGGGGGCGGTATCTATCGGAGCGGTGGCAATCGGCGTGGAAGCGGAGCTATCTTCCCGGGGCGGCGCGGATGGGTTGGGATAAATTCTTGTTGTCCCGTGTCCGATCGGCGAGGGTGCCCGCGGGGAACGCGGAGAGAGGCCGCTTCCGTCGAATCCCCCGCTTATTGGGGAAAGGAACCGATCATGCCCATGAGACTCCATTTCGGCTACTTCAGCGTCGATGGATGCCGCGCGGTCCCCGAGGCGGTTTTCGTGTTCGGAGACAATTTGGAACGCGTCGGAAAAGGTGGACAGGCCGTGATTCGGGACTGTCCGAACGCCGTCGGCCTCGCCAGCAAGATCGCTCCCCGGGATGACGACGACGCCTTCTTTTCGGACGGCGCCGCCGCCGCCTTCGAGGATGAACTGCGCCGATTCGACGGGATGGTCGGGTCGCGCCTGAGGGCCGGCGCGACCGTGTGGTGGCCAGCGGACGGAATCGGGACGGGCCTTTCGGCGATGCCCGAACGAGCGCCCGGGCTATACGCGCGCATGTGCCGATATTCCCGGCAACTATTCGAAGACCACGGAGATCGGCGTCACGTTTCCGCGATCGTGTGCGGCGGGCGCGGCTTTCAAGACAAAAGTGCGGCGTTCGCCGGGTTGGACGACAATTTGGGTGGGTTCGCCGGAGAGGGCTCGCTCGTCGAGGTGATCGAAGGGGGCGCGGAGGGCGCCGACCAACTCGCGGGAGACTGGGCGGATGAGAGGGGTCACGTCCACACGCGCGTCTCCGCGAATTCTGCGAGGCACGGCGCGCGCGCGGACACTCTGCGCGATGAGGAAATGGCCAATCGGCTCCAGGCGCGCCGGGATCAGGCCGGCGCGCGCGTCATGGTCGTCGGCCTGCCGGGCGGAAGCGGCGCGGAGACCATGCTTGAGATTTCCCGCCGGCGGGGATTCGATATCACGATGGTCGGGTAATCACGGTCGACGCGCCGTAGGAGCGGTCGTTCCGGGGAATTGGGTTCCCTCGGCCTCGGCGGGTGCCGCCCGTTTGGCGGCTTGCCGCCAACGTGATCGGCCCCCCGGTCGACGAAACATGGACTTGGCATTGACCGGGGTCCGCGGGAGCACACCTCGACCATTCTAACCGCCAATTCAACGGGGCCGGAGACGCTCCGTTGAAGGCGTGCCGCGGTTTGTCAAACCGGATCCCGGGGCATTTCAGGGC
Source organism: Hasllibacter sp. (assembly GCA_028281405.1). Classification (GTDB taxonomy): domain Bacteria; phylum Pseudomonadota; class Alphaproteobacteria; order Rhodobacterales; family Rhodobacteraceae; genus JANQKA01. The sequence continues at coordinate 20,400 of JANQKA010000045.1, forward strand.
GCTGGATTCGATCAGTATGCCCGTGCCCGGGGTCCGGTTTCGGTGGATTCCCGTTATCGGCCGATTCCCGAGTGGGGATCCCGGATGGCCGAGGCGATGGCTTCCGGAGTGAGGGCCTCCCTCCAGATTCGCGGACCGTCCTTGGTGTCGAAGGCGAAGAAAGGCATGCTTGGGTGTCCGAATTCGCCCATGATTTCGGAATTGCGGCCGACCCCGTCCCTCACACGCTTGGGCAAATTGACCCACCACGCGGGCCGCAGACCCGTGTATCCTTCGGCCCACGCGTATTCGTGCTCCATGAAGGCGATCGGAGGTTCACTGGAGGAGAGGATCGCCGCGCTCAGATCGAGCGACAACTCGGTGCGCGCCGGCGCCAACGCGACGCGGAGCTGCGCGTCGCCATCGGCGATGGCATTTCCCAAGGCGGTGACCGCTTCCGAGCAGAGGCCGCATTCCGGGTTGATGAGGGTATAGATCGTCGGAGCGCTTGGGTCGCCGACGCCGAACCAGAAGGCTTCATGGCGAATCTCTTGGAGCAATTGATCCGCGGTAAGTGTTGCCGGTCCGGTGTTGTCGGTCGAAGTCCTGCCTGAGAATATTTCGGAATCCGCGTCTCCACCCGTCAAGGTGGACTCCTTGTCCACGGCGCCGATGATCCCGCCCCTCGGAGTCGCGTGATAACATGAGTCGTTGATCGGGTCGAGATCGATTCCGCCGACATTATCCCGCTGCGCTCCCCATTCGGGGCCGTTGGGGAAAGGCAGGAAATCCGGTCCCTGAGCGGGAGCCGCGAACGCGAAAAGCGCCGCCAGGGTCGGGAGAATGGAAGTGGATGGCATCATTGGTCGTTCCTTTCGCGCGTGCGATGTGGGTGGTGGGAAGTATTTGTCTGGAAGTGCCGGCGTGGCCCGGACATCCGCCGGACACGCCCGGAATCCATCGGATCGGGTGGAGGATCGAATCGGATGGGCACAGGGCGCGTCCGCTCCAATGTCTATTCCGGCCGCCCGTCGTGTCCGGCGCTTCCCCTGGTTCGGTTCATCCGCGTTCTCATCTGGATAAATGGTGAATGCGCCGGATTTCACGTTGACCGCCGGGCATGGCACGCGATAGGGAATTCTCGGCGGAGGTGAAGCGCGGGGCCGGAGTTATCCACGGTTTTCCGCCGCGGTATGGGAGGCGCAGGAGTCCCAAATATCCACGAGGATCCTCCGAAAGATCCGGCACGCCGGGTCCGGTGCATTCCGGTTAGGTTCATCCGTGGTCTCATTTGGAATAATGATGAATGCGCAGGGTTTCGCGTTGACCACCAGACGCGACGCGCGATAGGGGATTTTGGCGTCGGTTAAGCGCATGGTCGGAGTCCTCCACGGCTCTCCGTTGTCGGAAGGAAAGCACGGGAATTCCGCATGTCTACGAAGATTCTCCGAAAAATCCGTTCGTCCGGTGAGGCGAGGCCAGCGGCGGTTTCGGCCAAACTTCGCAGGAAGGCGGTGTGGGTAATCGCGTTTTTCATTGCCTTTGTGACCGCGGCCGCCCTCATGGTTCTGTTCAAAATTTGGGTGCCCGGTCTCGCCTGGGCGTGGTGAATTGGGTCCGGCGGGGAGCGCTTGGCCACAAAAAACAGTGTGGCCGAAATTTGTTTGGTTGCCTGCATCGATTCGAGTTCGGGGTCGTCGTTATAGTGGGATGGTGCGCGATCCCCATCGGCGAACCGAAGGCTGCGAGCCTGGAATTCCCGCGGTGGCTTCTTTGGATCCAAGTTGATTCGAGCACTTAACCGCGTCGAGGAACGCGAATTCCAGGATCCAGAGAAAATTCGGCTGATACTCAAAGCCGTTGTGATGGATTGAGCGGGTGGCAAATCAGGAATTTCGGAGCGGCGAAGATTCGCCAATAAATGTTCGAAGGGGCGGCGAGGGTGGATGTGGACAATATTACTTGATTGCACTCGGATCAGTGATCAATTATCGAGATACCATTGGGACTTGTCTCGGCCGCAAAGGAACACGATCTCAACGCCATTTTCCTCAAGAACGCTTTCTTGCTCCACCCAGTCGGAATCCGTAGCGACGTGGATTTTCGATCCGGATTTCAGGGCCACAGCGATAAATTTCCGATCACTCCGGTCGAATCCGGAATCAATTATCGCTTGAGGGACATCCTCATATTCTCCGTCTCCACGCTTTTTTACGGAAATCCTTCGTACCTTTCCACCATAGTTGCGGGCCACTAGACGGAAGAACCTGTCACCGACCCGGGGCCGTCCGCTGAAGTTCAGCCTCTGTCGGCGATATTCTTTCAAAATTTCCCCGGCATCATCCAAGAAAATTATTCCATTGCTGATTGCCTCATGAAGAGTTATTGTGGCCGATATCACGCAGTCCGGGTTGGCCTCGCCACTCAAATTATTGGCAATGACGGGAACATTTGTATCGATAACAAAATTTGTCACTTTATGCGCCCCTCCCTTTTGCGCTCAAGCTCCTTAATTTGAGCCAAAGCGACATCGCCGAATGCGTCTCCCATGAATTTATCCGGCCAATTGAGAATGTTTCCGTAGGGATCCATCTCGAGTTCGGTGATAGTGCTCTCTCCGTTTTGGGCATCGCAGAAATATAGTCGCACGGAATCGCTCTTGATTTCATCTTCGGCTATACGCCTCTGCAGACGAAGAAGAAGGTGTTCGGAGTGACTTTCGAATACAATTTGAACATTACGGTGGAAAGCGGCCTGTATCATGACATCCGCCAAAGCCGATTGCGCCAATGGATGCAAATGGAGTTCCGGTTGCTCGAGAATGACCGTCGCACACTCGGGGACATATTGGAGCAAAGTAATTACGGGAAGGACTTGTGAAACTCCGAAGCCGACGTCCGGTAATAGGACTTTAGTTGATTTTTTTCGGGTTTGAACATGGACCTGCCAGAGATTGGATCCGGTTTTGATCTCCGTGACTTTGAAGCTGTGGAGCAATTCCATTTCCCTAAGCAAGTGTGAAATCATTTCTTGAAAACTCATGTGACGCGCATTCTGTTTCAGGTTTCTTGTTTCCTTGTCTCGCGTCGCGGCAAGTATGGAATCGATGGTTTTTTCACCGCGCTGCCCAACATCGGTCGGGCGGGAACGATTCCAAATATAGGTTCGCTCTGGGTGCTGGCGGAGCGGTCCCAGGTAGAATATATTGTTCATTTCCTTTTCATAGGCTGTTTCAAGGTCGGAAAGGAACGACGCGTTTTGAAAATTGGTTCGGACCTCATCGGGAAAGGCGTAGGATTTAATTGGACCCGGCAAGTCCCTTTCCCGTCCCCCGTTTCGCTTGAATTCGAAATTCGATATATTTGAATCAGTCGTTATGTGAGACACTTCAAATCCCGACTTTCCTTCTTTCAATGAAAATTTGGATTCACCAAGTCGATATGATAATTCGGTTGATTTGGGAGCGCCATTCCAATAGGAATTGGATGATTTTATGTTTAGGGAACTGCTATTGGAAATTATGGAAGATGGGAATTGGGCGACGTCCATCACGGATAGTCGCTCATTAAGCTTGAAGCCCAAATTCCACTCTACGCTCCGGTCTGTTTCATGCCGGTGAAGAGCTTCCGAAAATGTGCCTAGGGAGACCACATCTCCGTTGAGTTCAAGGGAAGTCGCCCGATCTGTGGCGTCCTTGGTTTGCTTCAGCATCAGAAGGAACTGAAGTATGCTCGTCTTTCCCGACGAGTTGGTGCCGAAGAGTCCGGTGATTTGGCCAAACTCAACCCGCGCCTGTTCCCAAGCTTTGAAATTCTGAAATTCCAGCACTTTGAGCATAGGGGAGCCTCAACGGTCGGTCAAACGAATCTTGACGATTCGTCCGGAACCGCTTATGGGCGCGACTGGGCGGCGTCAACCGGGGAGTCGCGAAATTCACGAATTTTCACTAGTGTCGCATTTTTGCTACATCATTCATGGTGTCGGTGCTGGATGTCCTTGTTTTACAGGCTGACTCACATCCCAACTGTCCGTCGGTCCTCCCTCGCGCCAATTCAGCTGTGGGTGTTGAGCGAAGTCCGTCACTGGGTTCCGTGAGGCTGGAGATGCGACTCTTTTTCCACAAGTCGCTGATTGACCGGTTGTTCCCTTATGTGGACGGGGCCGCCGGAGGACACGTTCACGGCGCGACCCGCCCGTTCCGACGTGCCAACTCCGCCAACCTGCGGTTATCGTTGGGTTCCCGATGATCACCCACGGGATTGCCGACGAGTATTCAAGACATCAATTTCCTTGCCGTGGACAATTCAAATGAGTTAGCATACGGGAATGAGATTCACCGGGCTTGCATTGATTGTCGCGCTCTCGGCCGTTCTGGCCGGCTGTCAGGCCGCGCCACCGGGGACGATTCCCTCTCGGGCCGGCGTCGTGTTCCCCGCCGACCTCGATATCGCCATGATCCGATTCTTGTCGGTCGTTGAAAATGTGGAACCCGTGGCGGAGAGGGAGTGCCAGAGGCGCGCGCGCGGCGTGAACTGCGACTTTCTGATCGCCGTGGACAGCGATCCCGACGCGCCGTCCAATGCTTTTCAGACCGAGATAAACGGGCGTCCATACATCGTGTTCACCGCGGGGTTGATCGGAGAGGCGCGGAACCGCGACGAACTCGCCTTGATCCTGGGTCACGAAGCCGCCCACCACATCGAAGGACATATAGACCGCCGGCGGAGCGACGCGTTGGCCGTGGCGAAACTCGCCGGATATCTCGCGGACATCGGCGGCGCCGATGAAGTGGGCGTCGCGGAGGCGCAGCGCAGGGGCGCCTTCATCGGTGCCAGGGCGCACTCCAAGGAGGCTGAACTCGAAGCCGACGCCCTCGGAACCATAATCGCGCACCGGGCGGGATACGATCCGCTTCTGGGCGCGCGGTTCTTCACCAGGATTCCGGATCCCGGAAACGTGTTTCTCGGCACGCACCCGCCAAACTCGGAACGCATCCGGAGGGTGAGCGAGACATACGCGTTGATCCGTTGACCCGCGACGGGGCGTCGATCCGATTTCAGACCAACCGTCCCCAAAGATCGTATTCGCCAGCCTCGTCTACTTCGACCGTGACGAGGTCGCCGGGCGAAAGGCCTTCTAAGTTTTCGTCGATGAAGAGGTTTCCGTCGATTTCCGGGGCGTCGGCCATCGTGCGGCAGGTGGCGAGATCCTGATCGACCTCGTCGACCAAGACCTCGACCCTGCGGCCCACCTTGGCGGAGAGCTTCGCCTCCGAAATATCCCGGGCTTTCTCCATGAAGCGGTGCCAGCGATCATCCTTGACCTCCGGCGGGACATGGTCGGGCAGGTGGTTGGACCGCGCGCCTTCCACGTCCTCGTAGCGGAAGCAACCCACGCGGTCGAGCCGCGCCTCGTCCAGCCAGTCGAGAAGCGTTTGGAATTCCTCCTCGGTCTCGCCGGGATAGCCGACGATGAAGGTGGAGCGCAGCGCGATGTCCGGGCGGATTCCGCGCCACGCGGAAATCTCCTCGAGCGCCCTGGCCCCGGCTGCGGGGCGGGCCATGCGGCGGAGCGTGTCGGGATGGGCGTGTTGGAACGGGATGTCGAGATACGGCAGGATCTTCTCATCGGCCATCAGCGGAACCAATTCGCGCACATGCGGATAGGGATACACGTAGTGCAACCGGATCCAGACGCCGAGAGTTCCAAGGTCGCGCGCGAGATCGAGGATCGGGGCCTTCGATCCGCGTTTTTTCCAATCGGTGCCGTAGGCGGAGGTGTCCTGGCTGATGATCAGCAATTCCTTGACCCCCGCTTCGACCAACCGCTCGGCCTCGCGCATCACCTCGTGGGTCGGACGGGAGGCGAGCCGACCGCGCATCCGGGGAATCACGCAGAAGCCGCATTTGTGATTGCAGCCCTCGGATATCTTCAAATAGCTGTAGTGGCGCGGGGTCAGGCTCACGGCCTGTTCGGGAAGAAGGTCCAGGAACGGGTCGGGTTTCGGCGGCACCGCCTCGTGGACGGCGTCCAGCACGGCCTCGTACTGGTGCGGACCCGTCACGGCGAGAACCGCGGGATGCGCCTCGGTGATCCGATCCGGCTCGGCGCCGAGGCACCCGGTCACGATCACCCGACCGTTTTCGGAAAGGGCCTCGCCGATCGCTTCGAGGCTTTCGGCCTTGGCGCTGTCGAGAAAGCCGCAGGTGTTCACGATCACCGCGTCGGCGCCCGCGTAGTCGGGCGAAATCGCGTAGCCCTCGGCCCTGAGGCGCGTGAGGATCCGCTCGCTGTCCACGAGCGCCTTCGGACACCCGAGGGAAACCATCCCGATCCTGGGCCGGCCGGGACGGTCGATTACGGAGATGCTCGCCTTTGGCGCGCGATCCGGGCGCGGAAAGACCGGAGCTTCGGGGATGGGCGGCTCACGCATGGGCGTGGGCCTGAATCGCCGGATTTCGCCGCGACGGGCCAGACAAGAGGCTTCCACCGCGTCGATGCCACGTCGCGGCGCCGATTGACGCGGCGGGACGGGACGCCACCGGGATTCGCGCGAACGGAATCCGTGCGCGCCGGTCGGCGTTCACCGTCGGCGGTCCCGGCGCGGAGCGGGCACTTGGAAAGCGACGCCGGCGTGCGCCTCGCAATAGGGTTTGCCCTGCTGGGTCGGCAGTCCGCAGAACCAGAAATCCGGAGTCGCCGGATCGCCCACGGGCCATTTGCAGGTGCGTTCGGTGAGATCCATAAGGCCGATTCTGAGCGAGACTTTCTCCACCTCGCTCACCCGGGCCAGCGCTTCGGCGCTGACCTCGTTGGCGGAAGGCTGCGGCGGCAGCGGTTGACCGGCCGGCACGATGTTCTTGCGATAGGGATTCACCCTTCGGAAGGGGACGATGCGGGCCTCCTCCCGCGCTGGCTGTTCCGTGGTTTTCCCGCCGGCGGGAACCGCGGCTTTCGTTCCGCCCGCCGCCTTCTCCTCATTCGCGGTTGTTTTCTTCCGCTTTGGTTTCGCGGCCTTCGGTTTCGCGGCCTCCTTCCCGCCCGAATCCTTCGTCTTCTTCGCCGGGGCTTTTCTCCGACCCGGCTTTTTGGCTTCGGTGGCGGCGGTGTTTCCAGCGTCGGGGGAATCGACCTTTTCCGCCGCGGTCTTTTTCCCTCCGGAGGTTCCGGCTTTGGGCGCGGGAGATTTTTCCCCGCCCGCATTCCGGGAGGCCGCCGCGTCGGACTCCCCGCCCGCCGTTTCCGCGTCGTTTCCGGAGTCTGAAGCGCCGCCGCCCTTCGCGGGGGCTTCCTCTCCCCCGGTGGACTGATTCCCGGTCGCCACGGAGGCCGAAGCGTCCGGCGTTCCGCGTTCCGCTTCCGCACCGCTTTCCATGCTGGCCGCGACGTTGTCCTGCGACGGGGCGTCTTCGCCGACAGGCGTTTCTGTGTTCGCGGAGTCGGCGATTCCGATTTCAAGCGCGGTCTCCACACCCGTCTCCGGTACATTGGCTCCGGTCGCTTGGTGTTCCATTCCACCGGACGCCTCGGCGGTTTCCCCGCCGGACAAACCGTCATCCGACGACGCGGGGCGTTCACCCTCGGAATCCCCTCTCCCGGCCACCGGAATATCCTCACGGTTCGGCGCGCGGGCGTCCGGCGCGGCCGCGCAGCTTTCCCCGGCGACCATGGCCTGTTCCCGACCGGGCGCGTGGGCCGCCTGCTCGGCGTCGTCGTCTCGGTGGAATTCCCGGACATTGATCGTCGGGGAGTTTTCCTCCTTGGAAATTCCAGTAAGTGCGCCGGTATCCATTTCTTCTCCGTGACCCCCGTCCAACGATGACACTTCTTCCCGACCCGGCGCGGACGGCCCGGGGGAGGCGTCGCCGCCTTCCCGTCCGGCCCCGCCGGAATCCATCGGCGCGGCTCCCGCGTCTTCGGAAGCTTTCGCCGGGGCGACCGATTCCTCTTCGCGATTCCCGTTCTCCGCCGCCTGAATTTCTTCCGGGCCGGGCGGGTGAATCTCCGCATCTCCGACGCCGTCCGCCCCGAACCGGTCCGCATCCTTCGGAGAGGCGTCCTCGGCTTCGGAGTCGCCCGCTCCGGGAATGGTTTCCGCTTCGCCTTCGGGAATCCCGTTTCTGGCCGCTTGGGCTTCTTCCGGGCCGGGCGGGTGAATCTCCGCATCGCCGACGCCGTCCGTCCCGAACCGGTCCGCCTCCTTCGGAGAGGCGTCCTCGGCTTCGGAGGCGCCCGCACCGGGAATGGTTTCCGCTTCGCCTTCGGGAATCTCGTTTCTGGCCGCTTGGGCTTTTTCCGGGGCGGGCGGGTGAATCTCCGCATCGCCGCCGCCGTCCGTCCCGAACCGGTCCGCTTCCTTCGGAGAGGAGTCCTCGGATTCGGAGTCGCCCGCGCCGGGAATGGTTTCCGCTTCGCCTTCGGGAATCCCGTTACTGGCCGCTTGGGCTTCTTCCGGGGCGGGATCGCGGGTCGCGGCATCGCCGCCGTCCCGACCCGACCCGACCGCGTCCGTCGATGCGGCGCGTTCCTCCCGGGATGTCGCCGCTCCGGACGCGGTTTCCCCGATTTCATCCGAATTTTCGCTCACGGTCGCGGAAACCTCCATCCCTCCGGACGCCCCGCCCTTCGCATCGGCCGCGGTTTTGGCGGCGGACGCGCCCTCTTTCCCGAGGGAAATGGGCTTTCCGTCCCGCGCCGCGGCGGTCCGCCCGCCGGCATCCCCCCCGCCACGGGCGTCCGACTTCGCCGCGGTGGAGTTTTTTGGGGGGGTGGATCGACCGGCGCCGGCATTCTTTCCACCCCGCCGCTCCGCAGCCTTGCCGGACCGCTTCAACAACCCCAAACGGTTCAGCTTGCCCATGACCGAGCTGCGGGTCGCGCCCCCTTCGAGGACTTTGGCGATTTGGGACGCGCTTTTTCCCTCCATCCACATCGAACTTATCAATTCCTGTTCCCGGGACAGGCGGGGTTTCCCACCCGCGTCCGCCTTCGTCGCGCCTTCCTTCCCGGGAGCGCCGGTCTTCCTACTTTTCGTCGCGCCGTGACCGGCCCCGTCGGCATTCCCGTTCCCCCGGTGGGCGGACCGGGCCGCGCGGGCCTTCTTTCCAGAAGACGCCTCGGAATCCGGTTCGTCCGCCTTTTCGTCCCGGTTCGAAAGGCCCAAACGGTGAATCTTGCCTATGACCGCGTTGCGGGTCGCGCCGTCGCCGAGAGCCTCGGCGATTTTCGACGCGCTGCTTCCCTTTTTCAGCATGGAGACCAATTTCTTGACGTGTTCATCGGTCCAGCGCATGGCACCCTCCTTTAACGGGTCCACCACATGTAAGTGCCCGCGCGGCCGATTTCAAGTGGGCGGCCGTGTCGGACCGCGCGGCCCGTCGTTTGAACAACGGAATGGGAAGGGCCGTTCCCGCCGACACCGGGCGGTCAATCCCACGCGGCCCGGAGCGGTCCGGAGGGCTCCTCCGCGGTATCGACGGAGGCCGGATCGGGCGTCGCCGACGGGCCCGCGTCACGCGTTCATGCGTGCCCGCGCGGGACCGCCTTCGGCAAGCCGGAGGTTCGTGTCCGCCCCGTCGGAGGCCACCGACCGCGGCCGTCGATTCCAAGGGGTTCCACCGTGACCGGACCTGGACCGGGCGTCCCGACGGTCGCCGTCACACGTTGAGGCACCAGCGCATGATCGCCTTCTGCGCGTGCAGACGGTTCTCCGCCTCGTCGAAGATCACCGAACGCGGGCCGTCCATGACCTCGCCGGTCACCTCCTCCTCGCGGTGGGCGGGCAGGCAATGCATGAACAGCGCGTCCTCCCCGGCCGCTTCCATCACCTCGGCGTTCACCTGATAGGGGCGCAGCAGGTTGTGACGCCGTTCCCGCGTGGACTGGTTGTCATGCATCGAGACCCAGGTGTCGGCCACCACGAGATCGGCGTCCTCGACCGCCTTGCGGATGTCGCGCTCGATCGACACGCCCGCTCCCTTGCGGCGCGCGAAACCCATCGCGTCGGGGGACGGATCGAGCTCCGGCGGGCCGGCGAACACCATGTCGAAGCCGAATTGCCCCGCGGCGTGAAGGAAGGACGCGCAGACATTGTTGCCGTCGCCGGTCCAGACAACCTTCTTCCCCGCGATCGATCCCCGGCGCTCCTCGAAGGTCATCACGTCGGCCAGAATCTGACAGGGGTGGCTTTGGTTCGTCAGCCCGTTGATGACCGGAACGGTCGCGTTCTCGGCCAACTCGCGCAGCGCCGACTCCTCGAAGGTCCGGATCATGACGAGGTCCACGTAGCGGCTCAGTACGCGGGCGGTGTCCGCGATGCTCTCGCCGTGTCCCAATTGCATTTCCGACCCGCTGAGAACAAGCGTGCCTCCTCCCATCTGCCTCACGCCCACGTCGAAGGAGACGCGGGTCCGGGTCGACGGCTTCTCGAAGATCAGAGCCGCGATCCGTCCGGCCAGGGGCTGGTCGTCGTCGGGCTCGCCCTTGGGCCTTCCCGCCCGCGCGGCCTTCATGGAAACCGCGAGATCGATCATCGAGCGGAGGTCGGCGGCGTCGGTGGTGTGTATGTCGGTGAAGTGATTCATTTGGCGGCCTCCTCCATCAGATTGGCGGCTTCGTCGATGAGGGCCGCGGCGGCGTCCACCTCGTCCTCGGTTATGTTGAGCGGGGGCAGCAGCCGCAGGACGTCCTCCGCGGCCGGCACGAGCATCACGCCCGCCTCGAATCCCTTCTTCACGAAGTCGCCCGCGGGCACCCTGGACTCCAGACCGAGCATGAGACCGGAGCCGCGCACGCCCGCGAACACCTTCGGGTGGGAGGCGACGAGTCCCTCGAGTCTCTGCCGCAGGCGTCCGCCCACGCGCCTGACATGCCCGAGGAACTCCTCGTCGTCGATGATCTCGACCACCTTGGCGCCCACGGCGCAGGCGAGGGGATTGCCGCCGTAGGTCGACCCGTGGGTGCCGACGACCATGCCCGACGCCGCGGCTTCGGTGGCCAGCACGGCGCCGATCGGAAACCCTCCGCCGATGCCCTTCGCCACCATCATCGCGTCCGGGGAAACCCCGGCCCATTCGTGGGCGAACAGTTTGCCGGTCCGCCCCACGCCGCACTGAACCTCGTCGAACACCAAAAGCGCGCCGGTTTCGTCGCAAAGGTCGCGCAGGCCCTTCAGGCAGTGATCCGGCACCACCTTTATTCCACCTTCTCCCATGACCGGCTCGATCAGGACTGCGGCGGTTCGGTCCGTGACGGCGGCCCGCAGGGCGTCGTGGTCCGCCCACGGAACCTGGACGAATCCGCCGAGGACGGGGCCGAATCCGCCGACCATCTTCTCCGCCCCGGAGGCGGCGATGGCGGCGGAGGAGCGGCCGTGGAAACAGCCTTCGAAGGTGACGATTTCGACCCTTTCCGGCGCGCCTTTGTCGTGGTGGTGCTTGCGCGCCATCTTGACCGCGAGCTCGCAGGCTTCGGTTCCGGAATTGGTGAAGAACACCGTGTCCGCGAAGGTCGCCTCGACGAGCCTGTCCGCCAATTCCCCCTGGGGTCCGATCTCGTAGAGGTTCGACAGGTGCCAGATCTTCGAGGCCTGTTCCGTCAGGGCTTCGATCAGGACCGGATTGGCGTGGCCCAGCGAATTGACGGCGATGCCCGCGCCTAGATCCATGTATCGGCGGCCGTCGTCCGCTTCGAGCCAGACGCCTTCGCCTTTGACGAAGGACATGGGCGCGCGGGCGTAGGTGGGCATCACGGAGGGAATCATGGGAATCACCTTGGATGGTCGGAACCCGAAAGCCGGCGAACACGGCTTCCGCGTCGATCGTTGGAATGTTCGGGCATTGCGGAGCGGCCCCGTCGCGGGGCGCGGCGGGATCAGCGTCGGCGTCGGATGGGACGGAGATCGGTCATGGGGGAGGAATAGGGGAATCCAATCCACTTGGAAACCCCGAATCGTCTCCATCCCGACGCGCGGGGCGACGGCGGTTTCCGTGCCGCGCGGAATCAACCACGGCCGTCGGATGAGCGAATCACCGGCGAATCGGAGGCGGACACGCCGCGCCGTCGGTGAAAGGCTTCAGGTCCGGGAATTCGAAGGGACACGCGCCCGCGCCTTGGACACGCCCGGACGGAATTTGGAGCGGGACGGCCCTCCCGCGCGGCCGTGGCGACGGGACGACGGGCGACGCGTACGGAAACCCAGCGGCCGCGGGGAAGGCATGGGAACGGTCCTTCGCTCGGAGGGCCGCCCGCGGGATCCCCCCGTACGCGGGGAAAGCGGAACCGGAGAAGCCAATTCTCGAACTCGCCGCCTGGGATCCCCCGTACGCGGGGAAGGCGGTTCGACCGGGCTTCCGGGGCGTTTGGACGGGACCGACCGGGGGAACGGAGAATCCGGGCGCGGCGTTCCGCGACCGGATGAATCGTTCGGATGATGGATGTCGGATCGTGGGGACGTCCTCGCGCTCCGCGGAGGCCGGCCGGCCCGGAGAGCGGCGCGTTCGATGGTCTATCGATGGAACCCCGCGGCCGTTCCGCCCTTCGCCGGGATTCCAGGTCCGAGGAACGTCAGCGGGGGCGTTTCCTGGTTCCGGCCGTCGGGTCGGCCTTCGTCGGATCCTCGGGCCAGGGGTGCCTGGGATACCGCCCACGCATGTCCTTTCTGACCTCGGCGTAGGAACTCGCCCAGAAGCCGGGCAGGTCGGACGTGGTTTGCAGCGGCGTGCGCGCCGGACTCAGCAGCGTGATCCGGAGCGGCGTCCTCCCGGGCCCCACGGAGGGATGATCGGCGACGCCGAACATCTCCTGCAGCGGAACCGCGATTTCCGGCGATTCGCCCGAGTAATCGATGGGCACCGCGCGCCCGAGCGGGGTCGCGAAGGACGGCGGAAACAGGCGGTCCAGTTTCCGGATGGCCTCCCGGCCCAGCCGCTGGCGCAAAGGCTCCAGAAGGTCGAGCGACCGCAAATCCCCGAGGGTCCGCAGCCCCGGAAGAAATGGCAGGAGCCAATCCTCCGCTTCGGCGATCAGGGCGTCGTCCGACAGGGACGGCGAATCGGGGACGAGCGCGGCGCGCGTCCTGAGACGTTCGGCCTCCGGGGAGAAATTCAACGCCAGCGCGCCGCGGACGCGGAGGGCTCCGAGAAGGGCCCTTGCGATTTCTTCGGACGGCGCGCCGGGCCAGTGGCGCTCCGAGAGGACAAGCGCGCCGAGACGCTCCCGCCGCCGTGTTTCGACCCGCGCCGAGCGAGGGGACCATTCGCAGACATCCTCTTGGACGATCCGGTCGGCGAAGAGCGCGCGGACTTCCGCCTCCCCGATTTCCACCGCCTGCCGGACCAGGCCTTCGCGCGGATGCCCGTCCGTCTCGACGGCGACGATCATGCGGGCGCCCGCCAAGCCGTCGCCCTCGTCCATGCGCACGCCCTTGCCGCCCGAAAGATGCCATCTGGGAGCGTCGCCGGGACGCCGCAGCCCGATCCTGTCGGGATAGGCGAGCGCCGCCAGGGACGCGGCCGAATGCCGGCCCGGCCCGGCGAACTTCTTCAATCTCTTCGCCTCGTCGGCGATCCGGCGCAGCGCGCCCCGGGCGTCGTCGCCGCCGCGCCGCTCCCCGCGGAGCGCCGCGAGCCTCGACCGCAGGTCGGCCCCGGCTCCCCTCAGCGGGTCGCGGTCGGACAGCAGCGCCGCCATGAGAGCCGCGTCCGGGCCGCCACGGCCGAGCATGTGAGCGAGCCTGGGATGCAGCGGCATGCGCGCGATTTCGCGTCCGTGCGGCGTGATGGCGCCGCCGGCCATGGCTCCCAAATCCTCCAGAAGCGCCCGCGCCTCCGACAGCGCGGCCTCCGGAGGGGGCGTAGGAAAGCGCAGGTCGCCGGGCGCGGCGCCCCATTCGGCCAGGTCGAGCGCCAAGCCCGCCAGATCGGCGGCTTCGATTTCCGCCGGGGGATGGGCGGGAAGCGCTCCCGTCTGAGCTTCGGTCCAAAGCCGGTAACACACTCCCGGCCGGATCCGGCCGGCGCGCCCCCTCCGCTGCTCGGCCTCGGCGCGGCTGACCGGCTCGGTGACGAGCCGCGTCATTCCGGATCCGGGATCGAACCGCGCCCGCCGGGACTTGCCGCCATCGATCACCACCGTCACGTCCTCGATCGTCAGCGAGGTCTCCGCGATCGCCGTGGCCAGCACCAATTTGCGACCGTCCGTCTCGGGCGCGATGGCGGCGCGCTGGTCGGCGAGCGGCATCGCCCCATAAAGCGCCCTCGGCCTGACATCGGCGGGGAGCCTGCCCTCGAGGGCGGATAGGGTGCGCCTGATTTCGCCTTCGCCGGGAAGGAACGCCAGCGCCCCGCCACCGGTTTCGCCGAGGGCGGTCAGGATCAGCTCGGCCATCTCCCGCTCCATCCGCGCGCGCGGTGGAGCGGGGCGCGGGAGGTGGCGCGTTTCCACGGGATGGGCCCGCCCCTCGGATCGCACGGCGGGGGCTCCGACGAGTTCCGCGACCGACCCCGCGTCCAGCGTCGCCGACATCACCAGAAGCCGAAGATCCCCGCGCAGCTCTCCGCGCAGGTCGAGCGTCAGCGCGAGTCCGAGATCGGCCTGCAGCGAGCGTTCGTGGAATTCGTCGAAGATCACGCAGCCGACGCCGGACAGTTCCGGATCGGCTTGGATCATCCGCGTCAGGACGCCTTCGGTGACCACCTCGATCCGGGTGGAGGGGCCGGAACGGAACTCTCCGCGGATGCGGTAGCCGACGGTCTCCCCGACCGCTTCGCCGAGCGTGGCGGCCATGCGGTCGGCGGCGGCGCGCGCGGCGATGCGCCGGGGCTCCAGCATCACGATCCGCCCGTCGACATCGGGAAGAAGCGCGAGCGGCACCCTGGTCGTCTTTCCGGCTCCCGGCGGCGCTTCGAGCACGGCGGCCCCGTGGCGGGCCAATTCCGTCCGGAGTTCGGTCAGAACGTCGTCGATGGGGAGGTCGGTCACGCGGGTCCGGTATCATGCCGGGCGGCGGGGCGGAAAGGAGCCGCGCCGGTCGGACCGATCGGGGGGATGGCGCGTCCTCCCAGGGGCGGAACGGCGCCGAGGCCGCCCGCGGTGAATCGACCGCTGGGGCGGTGGGACGTTCCGCGTGCGCGGTCGAAATCCCTTCGACGCGGAGGAACGGGAGTGGTTCGAGGGGTGATTCGTTCCGGTCGCGCCGGGGAAAGCTTCACGGAAGGCGCGCGGCCGAATCACAATCGAATCGGAGTGACGGAGTCGCCCGGAAGGTGATTCGCTCCGACCTCGTCTGCGCTCTCCGGAAACCGCGCATGGCCGAATCCCCAATCGACGCGGAGGATGGGAATGGTTCGAGGGTGATTCGATCGGCCGAGTCGGAGGCTGATAAACGGATCGCGCGTGGCCGAATCCCATCGGCGCGCCAGGTTGGGAGCGGATCCCCAAAGTGATTCGCTCAGACCGCGCGGGCCGGCGCCCCATGGATCGCGCAAGGCCGAAGCCCCTTCCGTTCGGAGGATCTGAAGCGGTCGGGGGGTGATTCGTTTGGGCCGAATCGGGGCACGATTCACGGACGGGTCGTGGTCAATTCCATTCGGCGCGGCGGGTCGGGAGCGGATCCCCAAGGTGATTCGCTCCGTCCGCGCCGTCGCTCGCCCCTCGGTTCGCGCAAGGCCGAAGCCCTTTCGATTCCGGGGGGCGGAATCGGTTCAAGGGGTGAATCGTTTGGGCCGGGCCGGGGGAGGAATCACGGACGTCTCGAGGCCGATTCCCTTCTGCGTGACCGATCGGGAGCGGATCCCCAGGGTGATTCGCCCAGACCGCGCGGGTGCCCGCCCCACGGAACGCGCATGGACGAAGTCCCTTCGGTTTGGAGGATCGGAAGCGGTTCGAGGGGTGATTCGTTTGGGCCGAATCGGGGGACGATTCACGGACGGCTCGTTGCCGATTCCCTTCGAAGCGGCCGGTTGGGAGCGGATGCCAAGGTGATTCGCTCCGAACACGCGGGCGCCCGCCAGACGGCACGCGCAAGGACGAAGCCCCTTCGGTTTGGAGGATCGGAAGCGGTTCGAGGGGTGATTCGTTTGGGCCAAATTGGGGGACGATTCACGGACGGCTCGTTGCCGATTCCCTTCGGAGCGGCCGGTTGGGAGCGGATGCCAAGGTGATTCGCTCCGATCACGTGGGCGCCCGCCCCACGGCACGCGCGAGGACGGAGCCCCTTCGGTTTGGAGGATCGGAAGTGGTTCGAGGGGTGATTCGTTTGGGCCGAATCGGGGGAAGATTCACGGACTACTCGTGGCCGATTCCCTTCGGCGCGGCTGGTCGCGAGCGGATCCCCAAGGTAATTCGCTCCGATCACGCGGGCGCTCGCCCCACGGCACGCGCGAGGACGGAGCCCCTTCGGTTTGGAGGATCGGAAGCGGTTCGAGGGTTGATTCGTTTGGGACAAATTGGGGGACGATTCACGGACTACTCGCGGCCGATTCCCTTCGGCGCGGCTGGTCGCGAGCGGATCCCCAAGGCGATTCGCTCCGATCACGCGGGCGCCCGCCCCACGGCACGCGCGAGGACGAAGTCCCTTCGGTTTGGAGGATTGGAAGCGGTTCGAAGGGTGAATCGTTCAGGCCGAACCGGGGGACGATTCACGGACGTCTCGTTGCCGATTCCTTTGGGAGTGGCCGGTTGGGAGCGGATCCCCAAAGTGATTCGCTCCGAACGCGCGGGCGCTCGACCCACGAACCGCGCATGGCCGAAGCCCCTTCGATCCTGGTGGGCGGAATCGGCTCGAATGGTGATTCGTTTCGGACGGGCCGGGGGACGATTCACGGATGGCGCGTGGCCGAATCTCGTTCGCAAGAAGAGGTGCGGAGTGCGCCGGGCGTGTGATTCGCCCCGACGGCGCCGGCGCGTCCACCCTCCGACCTCGGATGGCCGAATCCCCTACGATGAGGAGGATCGGAAGCTGTTCGATGGGGTGATTCGTTTGGGCCGGTTCAGGAACGATTCACCGACGGTTCGCGGCGGACTCCCATTGGCGCGTCCGCAAGGGAATGGATCCCCGAGGCGATTCGTTCCGACCGCGCCGGCGTCGCCTCGCGGGCGGGGAGGTGGATTCCCTATGGCGGGACGGATCGGGATGGGCCGAAGGGTGATTCGTTCCTTCCACGCCGGCTGGACGCTTCGCGGGCCGCGGTCACCAAATTCCTTATCGGCGCGACGGATCGGGAAGTCCCCGAGGAGTGATTCGCACGGCCGCGACGGGGGATGCTCCGCGGATGTGGCGTGTCGGAGCCGACACCGGCGCGGCGGATCGGGAACGAGGTCCAAAGGGGAATCGTTTCAACCACGCCGATGAAATCTCCGGCCCGCGGGAGCGAGCGATTGGAAATCCCCCATGGCCGCCAAGCCACCCATCGCCTCGGCTGGGCGGGTCCGGCGGTCGGTGTCCGGGTGATCGCCGGGAGTCCAAGCGTGCCGGATGCGCCTGGCGGAATCGGGAGTGCGGAGGGCCCGGTCGGGAGAGAACCGGTGTGATGACCTTTCCCGCTGGACGCTGGACAGCGTGGACGCCCGCGGGCAAGACGGCGGCATGGAGGCCGCCGACGACATCGGGACGTTCGCGAAACTGGTGGCGGAAGGGGATCGCCGCGCGCTGAGCCGCGCGATCACGTTGGTCGAATCCTCGCGCGCGGATCATATGGCCAAGGCCGCGCGACTGCTGGAGGCTTTGGCCGGCGTCGGGAGGGAGGCGCTCCGGATCGGGCTTTCGGGAACGCCGGGCGTGGGCAAATCCACCTTCATCGACGCTTTCGGCACGCTTTTGACGGGCCGTGGAAAGCGGGTCGCGGTTCTCGCGGTCGACCCATCGTCGGCCCGCTCCGGCGGGTCGATCCTCGGCGACAAGACACGCATGGAGCGCCTCGGCCGCGATCCCCTGGCGTTCGTGCGGCCTTCGCCGAGCCGCGCCGCGCTCGGCGGGGTGGCGCGTCGGACGCGGGACGCGGTGGCCCTCTGCGAGGCCGCGGGCTTCGACGCGGTTCTGATCGAAACCGTCGGCGTGGGGCAATCGGAGACAATGGTCTCGGCCATGGTGGACATATTCGTTCTTCTGATCGCGCCCGCGGGCGGCGACGAGCTGCAGGGCGTCAAGCGCGGCATAATGGAAATCGCCGACCTCGTTTTGGTGAACAAGGCGGACGGGGATCTCGGGCCGGCCGCCGCGCGCACCCAGGCCGA
>JANQKA010000305.1 GCA_028281405.1 Hasllibacter sp.
GAGGGGAGTAGGAGACCGAGCCTCCGGGCGCGCCGTCCACCTCGTCCGCGATCCTCGTCGGTTCCGTCCCGGTGGACGGGCCGACATCCGCCGCGTTCGCCGCGGGTCCAGCCGGCACGGTTGCCTGGCCGCCGCACCCGGCCAGCGCCGCCGCCGAGCCGATCAACCCCAGCGGAACGCGCTTCCGCCGAAACGCCGCCCTCGCCACCAGGCGCGAAGCCAAGCCGGCGCCGCCGGCGAATTCCCATTCGAAGGCCTTGAACATGGCCGTCCCCCCGTGTCCTTCGAGGCGAATCCATCACCGCGGCTTCGAAAAGTCAAGCCGCCCCGCGCCGGACGGAACCGACCTTCATCGTTCCGGAGCGCGACCCGGCCCCGTTCCCGAAGCCGACGGGAAAACCGCCACACGCCGACGATTTGGCACACCGGGGGCGGAGAGTCGAGTCCCATTACACCCGATCGCCCGCCCGTCCAAGCTAATCGGCGCGTCGACGTCCGCTCGACCGATATCCGCCGAAGGACCGTAACGAGGCGCCGCTCCCACCCGCACCGCGGTTATTTCGCCGTGGCCACAAGACTACCCGCACCCCCGCGGGCCACGCGGACCCGGACCCGCCACCGCCGCCTTCGCGTGACTCTCCGCTCCCTCGCGGCCCGGGCGGATCATCAAGATTCGAAAACGGTCGCGCGACAGCCGCCGCGTGCGGGGACGATTCCCCCCCGGGTCGGGGAGTGAAGCTTCCCCGGCCCCGCGGGTTAAACACCTTGTAATAGCTGGTCGGGGATGTCGATCGCCGGATAGCCGGCGGCGGCGACGGGCCGCGGAGGGGCGGTGGCCCCAGCTGCCCGTGGCCCCGTCGAAATGCGCGGCCGCGGCGGCATTCGACCCGCCGGAATTCGCCGCCACGGATGGAATTCCGCATTTCGAGGCGGAGACGTCCCCATCGCCCGGAAACGCGGAGCGAGGACGATGGCGGTGCCCGAAATCATTTGCCCGGGGACGGAAGGCCGTCCGGCGCCGCGCGGTCATCCACATCTTTTCGGTCATTCCGCTTGCGTCGGCCACGCGCGGGTTCCATGCCGCACCAACCCCATGACAAGGAATTCTCAATGACGCCCGGAGAACGAATCATCAGGGAACGAAAGGTCCGGCGCCACGCCGCCACATTGGCCGCTTGGCGGAAAATCCATGCCCGGACACCCGACTCCGGCGCATGCGGACGCATGTTCGATTCCGCGGCCGGCGTCGTCCCCGTCGGCAAAGCGGCCTTCGCCCCGCCCTTCGGCCCATTCGAAGGCGGACCACGGTTGAGCCAAATTGGTCGCGCCGAGCGCGAAGCTACTTCCATATCGGGTGCCGGGTCCGCGGGCGACCCGTTCCGTAACAAGGGCCAAGGCGCCCGTTTCACGGAGAATTCGCATGTCAATTGAGATTGGGTCCCCTCTGCTGCTCTGTCTTGGAATCGGGTTGAACAACATCCTGCGCGAAATCGACGCGTCCCACCGGTTCGCTAACCGGCGAATGTTCATGAAATCGACCGCCGGGTCGCGGAACGCGGAGGCCGCCGTGACAACCGCGATCCGCGACCTCCACGACGGCCTCGTGGGCGCGATGGAGCGCATGTCGTGGAATGTCGATGGCGGGCCGCCAGAGGAGGAGGGATTTCCCCGAAGCATGTTCGACCGATTCGCCTCGCCCGTGGAAGGTGTGCGTCCGGCCGTGCTCGGCGTCGGACTGCGCGACGGCCTGATCGAACTCAACCGCATTCGGAACGGTTTCGACAATGATCGCGCGGTGACCCGGGATGCGGGGATCCTGTTGGAATTCCTCGACAGGACGCGAAGCGTGGCGGCGGATTTTCTATTGGCGGTCCGGAATCTCGACGACCATCTGTGCGCCCGGATTGAATCGGAATCCGACTCCTCTCCCCGCCAAGTGGAACCGTCATGCGACCAAGCCACGCTCCGAGGTGAAGCGACCGTGGCCGGAAAGCGTTCGCCCCCCGCGCGCCACCCAGAATCAACGACATGCCGGAGCGCGCCCGCCGTGGAACCGTCCGCGCAAAGCCCGACCTCGGCGATGGGCCCAGGGGATGGCGCTTCGGCGACGCTCGGGAATGGAACCGGCGGAAGACCAACGGAGGGACACCGGAAGGCCGCTCCGCGGCGAAGCCACGTTCGGCCGCCCAGAGGCGATATCGGGCATACCCCGTCCGATCCTGCGGCAACAGGGAACCCGGATGGCGATTCGGATGCGACGCAACCCTCCGCCACGTCACTCCAACGTGCTTCGGCCAGCGCGCCCGAAGCGCGCGGCGGCGGGAAAAACCGGCCGGAAATCGGAACCCCCTCGACCTCCGGGAAGGCTCCGTCCTTTCAACATCCGAGGGAAATTCACACCGTCGAATTTCATTCCCAACCGCTGAAAGCCTTGGAGGACAAAATCCCGCGCATCCTGTTGGAACGGGACAGGTTCGCGAAATTCATGGGCAGGCGACCTTTCGACTCTCCATCGCCGATCTACCGGTGGTCGGCCCGCAAGGTCACGCTCGCCGTCGCCCTCGACATCCACGACGCAATCCAATACGCGATGAAGGTCGTCTGCCGCGCCGTGGACGGCTACGTTCCCGTGGGCGCGCCTTCCCACAACGCCATCCTCGACCAAGTCGCGTTCGCAAGGAAACGGATTCGGCCCGCCCTCGTCGACGAAGGGTTATATTCCGATCTCGCAGCGCTCCGCGAAATTCGGGTCGATGTCGCGCTCGGCGAAACCGACCATCTGAACGATGGGAACATATTGGAGGTCCGCGACGGAATATTCCGGACGGTTTCCAACTTCCTCGCTTCGCTCCACGCCTTGGACGCGCATCTGAGCCGGCGCGGCAGGCCAAATCCCGACGGCGCCCGGAATCAATCACCTTGGGACAACGCCACGGGGCCGCCACCCGTCGAAGTCGCACGTCCCCGTTTCTGATTTCGAGAGAGCGGCGACCCACGCAACCCAAACACGGACATCGGTGAGCATGGGCGGGGGTGTGGCGAAAATTCGATGACGCGCGGAGACAAGATCATCCTGGAAAGGGCATCGAAACGCAGGGAGGAGGCCATGATCACTTGGATCGATATCCGCGACCAATTGTCCAAGGCGGGCGTCTCCGCCCTCCTATACGGATCCCTCGCGAACGGTGGGTTCATGCCTCATTCGGATCTGGATATACTTGTTCAATCCCGCGGAAGCGCCGCGTCCACCGCGGATATTTACGGAATCGTCCATGGAGTCGCGTCCGCCTCGAACATCGAAGTGGATTTGTTTTTCGAGGAGGATTTCCCGTCGGGCATTGATGGAATCACATGACTGCGCGGCCGCGCCCCGACAAAGTCGCCTTGGCCGAATTGGACGCTCTTCGACGAAACCAGATGATTCGAAAACCAAGTGATGCCGAAGCCACAACGCATCGCCGGAGACGGAGACCGGAATCGGCGTCAACTGCCGATCACATCGCGAAATCGCGGTCGCTTCGAGCGCATCATTTTAATGGAAACGGTTGCTCGAAATCCCGGTTTCCGGAGGGAATCCCATCCCACCGTCGATGCCGGCGCCATTCGGCATTCAGTGTATCATAAACTGGAATTCGCAATAATTGTTGTTGTGACAAATACTCGATATCAAGCATCCGTTTCCAATAAAGTTGGAATTAATCCCCCGAATTTCGCACGCCCGCATCCGCGCGGTCCAACGGACACCGTCCCGGGAGATTCCGATACCGCGATCGAAATCCCCGCCCCCGCGGCGCCCGGTTTCCCGCCGACGCCGGTCGGTTCGGGCGAACCGCCGGAACGGGGCGCGGCGATTCCGGTTCCGCTACCCCCTGTCGGGGTCGGAGCGGAACGCCGCGTCGATCATCGCTTGGGTTCCGCGGCTGAACTCGAGCGGCATCGCGAAGTCCTCGCCGTCAAGGACCGCGCTGTTGAACGCCTCGATTTGAAGTTGGTATTGATCCACCGCGGTGAACCGCCGGATCTCCTCGGACCTGTCGGGCCGAATCAAGCGCAGTTCCGCCGCGCCGTAGCCGCGGGCGTTGAAGGGAGCGGGAAGGTGGATCCAACCGCCCTCTCCGTGAAACACCATTTCCTGCCGCAGGGCCATGCGCATGGAGCAGTAGAAGTCCAGGTCGAACCCGTCGAACGCCGCGTGAACCCGCGCCGCGGTGTCCACGCCTCCCTCGTATTCGATGCGTGCCGCGACCGACCGCGGCTCAAAACCCGTGACGAACCTCGTGGTCGCCGCCGGATAAATCCCGATGTCCAAAAGTCCGCCGCCGCCCATACCCGGTTGATTCCGAACATTCCCGGGGTCCCCGGCGTTGTTGTAGGTGAATACCCCGTCGACCTGCCTCAGCCTTCCGATGGCCCCGTCGGCCACCAGTTCCCTCGCCAGTCGCCACTGCGGATGGTGAACCACCATAACCGCCTCCGCGGCGAGGCGGCCCGACGCGTCGCGGGCCGCGATCAGGCCGTCGATCTCCTCCGCCGAGAGGGCGATGGGCTTTTCGCAAAGGACGTGCTTGCCCGCCGCGAGACACTCGCGCGTCCACTCAACGTGAAGGTGATTCGGCAGGGGAACATAGACCGCGTCCACCTCCGGGTCGGACAGCACCGCGCCATAGTTCCCGTGTATGCGGATTCCATGATAATGCTCGGCGAACCAAGCCGCGGAGTCGGGCGAGCGCGTGCCCAGGGCCGAGAGGACGCCGCGGCGGGACTGGTGAATCGCCGGCGCCAGCCATTCCCGGGCTATTTTGGCGTTCCCGAGAATCCCCCAACGCAGAAAATCCGGCATTCGACCTCTCCGCTCCTCCACCCCGCCGGCGCGGCGGGAACGATACGCGAATCATTGCGCGCCCGAGACCGGCTCCGCAAGCGACAAAAGAAGGTCGAGATCGAGATTCGCCTCGACATGATCGGCCAGTGTGTCGAGCGCCGTCTCGACGGAGCCCCGATAGACCGCCCCGCTCCGAAGCCCGAACGATCCGAGCCAGGCCGCCCGGAACGCATCGTCCGCGAAGAGACCGTGAAGGTAGGTGCCGACCACCCGGCCGTCGGCGCTGGCGGCGCCCTCGCCCGAGCCGTCCACCCGCGCGAAGGGACGCGTCCGGTCGGGCCCCTCGGTGCGTCCGATGTGCATTTCGTACCCTTGGATGTTCAATCCCGTGGCCATGTGTTCCGCCGTCACGCTCCGCAACCGCTTGTCGGGAACCATGACGGTTTCCACGTCGAGCAGGCCCAATCCAGGATCGGACCCCGCCGGCCCCTCGATGCCGGCGGGATCGGCGATGACCCGCCCGAGCATCTGATAGCCGCCGCAGAGTCCCAGCACACGTCCGCC
Organism: Hasllibacter sp.; assembly: GCA_028281405.1. Taxonomy (GTDB): domain Bacteria; phylum Pseudomonadota; class Alphaproteobacteria; order Rhodobacterales; family Rhodobacteraceae; genus JANQKA01. Next base: position 5,387 of record JANQKA010000305.1, read on the forward strand.
GCGCCGGACATGTGCGAAGAGGTCGATATCCCAACCCTGGGAGCGGAAATAAGCCAGATCGCCGCGCGTGGACTTGCTGCCGGGAAGAATCACGAGGTCGGCGTCGCCCGGCAGCGCCTCCCCGCCCCGGACCATCGTGATCCGCGCGGCCGGTTCCAGCTTGAGCGGATCCAGATCGTCGAAATTCGCGATCCGCGACAAAACCGGGACGGCGATGTGGAACGGCCCGCCGCCCACGGGAGACGCGATGTCCAGCGCGTCCTCGGCGGGAAGTTTCGCCGCGTCCGGTAACCACGGCAGCACGCCCAACGGCGTCCACCCGGTGAATTTGCCGATGATCCCGACTCCTTCCTCGAAGAGCGTCGGATCTCCGCGGAACTTGTTCACGATGAAAGCCTTGACCGTTTCGGCGTCTTCGGCGTCGATCACCGCCGCGGTGCCCGCCAGTTGGGCGATCACTCCGCCCCTGTCGATGTCGCCGACCAGCGCCGCGGGCACCCCGGCGGCGCGCGCGAAGCCCATGTTGGCGATGTCGCCCGCGCGCAGGTTAACCTCCGCGGGCGAGCCCGCGCCTTCGGCGATCACAAGCTCCGCCCCCTTCGCGAGACGGTGGAAACTTTCCAGAACGGAAGGCATCAGGGACGGCTTCAACGCCGCGTAGTCGCGGGCCCGGACGGTCGCCACGCGCCGGCCCCGCACCACGACCTGGCTGCCCGTCTCGGTTTCCGGCTTAAGAAGCACCGGGTTCATGTCCGTCTCCGGCTCCCGCCCCGCGGCGATTGCCTGGAGAGCCTGCGCCCGACCGATCTCGCCCCCGTCGGCGGTGACCGCCGCGTTGTTCGACATGTTCTGCGGTTTGAACGGCGCCACCGACAGGCCGCGCCGAACAAATGCCCGGGCAAGGCCCGCCACGATAACCGACTTGCCCACGCCGGATCCGGTTCCTTGGATCATCAGGGCCCGGCTCATCCGCGTTCCCCCAAGGCCGGGCCG
>JANQKA010000128.1 GCA_028281405.1 Hasllibacter sp.
AACCTGGCCGCGGCGGACGAGATAACCGCGCTCGATGGCGGAGGCACGATCGAGGATGTCGCGAACGACCGGGATGTGACGATCACGGGAGGCGCCGGAGTCGACACCATCACCGGCGGAGACGGAAACGACACCATCATCGGTGGCGTGGGGGCGGACTCCCTTGATGGAGGCAACGGAAACGACACCATCACCGGTGGCGTGGGAGCGGACACCCTCGATGGAGGCGTCGGAGACGACACAGCGATATACGGGGGAGGCGCGGGCAGCTACGCCGTCACCGCCGCGTTGAACTCCGGGGTCGCGACGTTCACCGTCCAAGACACCGATGGCACCCGCGGTGGCGGCGACGACGGTCGCGACACCGCGACACGCTTCGAGAATTTCCGGTTCGGGAGCGCGACGCTCCGCGTCGTGAACACGGGGACCGCCGCCGCCGAAATCCTAATCGGCACAAGCGGAATGGATTCGGCAATGAATGGATTGGCGGGCGACGACCTGATTTTCGGTTTCGGGGGCAACGACACCATCGACGGCGGCGAGGACGACGACACAATCATGGGCGGCGCCGGCAACGACACGATCATGGGCGGCGGCGGGGCGGACATCGCGGTCTACCTAGGCACCAGAATGCAAGGCGCCAGCAGGAATTACACGATCACGGAAAACCTCCAGTCCGACCGTTTCGTAATTACGGATAGCGACACCAACCGGGATGGCGAGGACACTTTGGACCGCGCCGTCGAGATGGTGAGGTTCGCCAACGCCGCCGACCCCGCCTCGCCGGACGATGTGGCCTTGGTCCGAACCGCGGCGCACGAGATAATCGCCGCAAGCGGTGGAAGCACCATCACCGGTGTCGGAGACGGTGGCGTGACAATCACCGGAGGCGCCGGAAACGACACCATCACCGGCGGAGCCGGAGAAGACACCATCACCGGCGACGGAGGCACGGACACCATCAATGGCGGCGGCGGAAATGACATGATCACCGGCGGCGCGGGCGGCGACGTCATCGACGGCGGCGGCGGGAACATGGACGTGGCGACCTACACGGGGGAGTGGGGAAGCGGCGGCACCTATGATATCCTCCATGGCGTGAGGGCCGTGTCCGAACCCTCCCGGATCCTTGTGGCCTTCACCGGCGAAGGCCGGGACAGTTTGGATAACATCGAGAGGATCCAATTCACCGACAGGACGTTCCATGTGTTCAATGCTGGAACCAACTATGTCACCGCTGCCACCCACGATGTCGTGGTCGGCGACGACACCGTCGGCGACACGATCGACGGCGGAGCGGGAGACGACTTCATATTTGGCCAAAGAGGGGGCGACACACTCATTGGCGGCACCGGCAATGACACGCTATACGGAGGTGACGATATCGATACGCTCATGGGAGGTGACGATAACGACAGGCTTTTCGGTGAGGCGGGGGACGACACGCTGTCGGGTGGCGGCGGCGACGACACGCTGTTCGGCGGCGCGGGGTCCGACGAAATCTATGGCAATACGTCCAGTGCCGACGGATCGGGAATCGACACCGTGGACTTTGGGAGGAACAGGCACAAGAATGACATCATTACCACGGAAAGGGTTGACCTCGGAGGCACGTCAGTCACAAAAGTCTTCGTGACCAATGGGACGGAAGTGGACGAGCTTTGGTCCATCGAGCGGTTGAGGTTCGGAACAGAAAACATTTTGGTCCAAAATCTTCCGGGTTGGAATGAGACGGCGACCTTGGAGCAGAGCGTTTTCGCGGGCGAGGACATCGCGGCGATTGACGTAAGAGAGCTGTTCAGCGACGGTGACGGCAGTAACTTGATGTATTCGGTTACCGGGTTGCCCACTGGACTGATGTTCGACGGCACCAATATGATCACGGGAGCGCCGACACAGGTTGGAATTTCGCATTTGTCGATCACCGCGACCGACCCGACTCTGGGGACGGGCGGACTCATGGGCGCAACGTCCACCGTCACATATACCGTGACAGCCACGGCCGCCGGGAGCGTTACCGCGAATATGGCTTTTCCGTTGCCGAACTTCTTCGTTGACACGGGAGTAAACATCGGAGACGTCGATATATCCGACTCGTTCATCGACCCCAATAATAGCGTGACTTTCTCAATTGAGGGATCCAAAGAGTTGCCCACGGGCATCAATCTCAGTCGCCCCGGCGTGATTTCGGGAACCATTGACGCGGGCGGAACCACCAGTGTCAACGGTATCACCATCCGCGCCAAGGGACCTGGCGCGGGCAACCATGCCGACCAGAACTTCGATTTCAGGTCACATGTGACGGGAACAACCATACTGGGGACCGGCGAGAATGACTTGATTTTCAACAGAATCTCGGGAAGTGCCACCAACAGAACCGGAGACGACACGATCGACGGCCGTTCCGGAACTAGGGACACCGTGGTGTACATGGGCGCGAGAAATGACTACAGGTTTACACTGAATGACGGCGTGTGGACCGTAGAAGACAAATTAAATGGCGTGGGGGAATCGGAGGAGGGTCGTGACACTTTGAGTAACGTAGAGTATGTAAGGTTTGGCGGTGGCGCGGGAGACGACGAGCTACTCTCTGGGATAACGCCGGATTCCGTTGGGGCAATTCATAGAACGCAGGAAGCGATGGGCGGAAGAACAAACCATTTTTTCACAATTTCTGGCCCAAATAGGTGGACAGATTTTTCAATTGACGCGTCTGAATGGTTCACCAGCGCCGGTGGGGATGCTATCCGGTACACGCTGAGTGGAGATGATGGAAATTATTTTAGTATTGACAATGAAACAGGCGTGATAACAGGAGAGACTCGACCGGGATCTAGGATCTTCAATTTGGTTGTCGCCGCATCCAACGTGGACGGTGAATCCTACGATGATCTAGCGCATGATATCGTGTTGGGTGTGACCTACATCAACAGCCCTCCACAGATTAGGGAACTTCCGATTAGTGGGAGGCTTTCGGCTAGAATGGATGTATTTGTTACAAATACGGGATCTGTTCCCTTTGATTTTGACTTAAATCATTGGTTTACCGATTTGGATGGAACCGACCTTGAGTATTCGGTGGAGGGAGGGAATTTGCCACTCGGATTAACATTAAGCAGCGACGGGAAATTGTCGGGAGGAGGGGGAACAGGAGGGATGGAGGTTCGGCTAAACATTAGCGACGGTGAATCCACGATTAGTCCGCAATTGAGTATTTATTCAGCCGGATTTTCACCCGATAGATTGGGGGGGTTTGCCATTCCGTCGGCCAAGACTGGGAACGATTTGATTCCAGGGCATGTCGGAAATAATTTTTATCTTGATCTCGGCGGAGGAACTGACACTGTTTCGTTCAACAAGAGCGTCACTCAATACGCCTTCACCCGCGCCGTTGATGGACCATTCAGTTCCAGTAGCACGGATATCGCGGTGGGCCGCATGCATAATGGAGTTGTACAAAAAGGAACTACATATATAAACGAGGAAATATTTGTTTTCTCTGACGGGACTGAAATCTTCAGTTCGAACACATTTTCTCACGGGATAGTCATTGGTGAGCAGCCAAGCGGCGTTATCATTCCCGCCGAACCGCTCATAAGTTTGCTCCCAGGCAATCCCGATCACACAATAATTTATTATGGCGGGGGAGGAAGTAGTCAGTTTACTACAATAGAGACGAATTCCAGTAGCGAAATATTTCAGTTCCTAAGCGTGGCCGATTCCAACCAAACTCAATGGACTACAGTGACGGATTTCGATTATAACGACCGGGTGCATTTGGCCGATATTGATGAATTTAAGGATCTAAGTGTAAGTTTTGTGACTGGTACAGATTCGTCAACCGGCGAGTTAATTGACAATGCGGTGATACTTGGCGACGTTTCCACAAATAGTCCAGCATTCCGCCTTGTATTAGAGCGTGTACCTTCGAGAGACGAGAATGAGATTCTTGAGAGAATTTACTACATAGGAACCGATGATACCGCCGCCAGCCTGATGGCGATGGGGAGTTCGGGACAGCAATCGCGGAAAGAGATGATTGAGTTCGACTTGGGAACGGATGAGGAATTGTTCTTCGATGCAAATAGCATAGCCACAAGTGAAGGACTCGCCGATGACATCATTCTCTCCGACCCCGCGCGGGATTTGACACTGGTGACTTCCCACGCCAGCGCTGCGGATGATTATTTTTCTTCGGCGTTATATTTCTAGGTGGCGACAAAGAATTAATGTGTTTCCGACTGACTCTGGTTCATGACTCGTCGTGCTCGACTGATGAGGATGAGAGTCCTGGAGACGTGGGCGAAATTGGATCAGAGACCGCGCTTGCAAAAATGTTATTGTGGTAGGAGGTGCTCCCCGAATTGCGTGATGTGATTCGGGTTTTCACAGAAATTGGGGAATAACTGTTTGGTTTCGGGCGATTCTCCGGCGTCCGAGGCGGGGCAAGGCGACGAAAAGCCAAGCCCAGTTCGTCCCGATCCCGGGTCGACGTCAACAAGGACCACCGGGAAGCCGAAGAGCACTGATGAGGGCCCCTGGCCGACGGTGGCGGAAAGCACCGGGAAACGGAAGACTCCGAGAGCCGCTTCGAATCCGAAATCCGCGTACGCCTCCACGCCGCGGAAGGTGGAAGAATACCACGGGAAGTCGGTGACGGCGGGTGTCGAACCAATGTCGAAGGCATTGAGAACCGCCTAGAGATCAAAGGCGACGCCTCCCCCGGCGAAGCCGAAGAATACAGAGGCGGGCACCGAGCCGAATTCGGGAGCCTCGGCGAAGAAGCAGACCGCGAGAGCCGATCCGAATCCGCTAGTTGAGGCGTCCGTGGTGCTGAAGGATGAAGAGGCCGTCGAGAAGCCAGGGACGGCGAACGCCGAATCTATGGCGAATGCCTCGGGCACATGGTCGAAACGGAGGGTTGTGGAGGGCACCACGAATCAGGTAACGGCGGAAGCCGCCCAGAAGCGGAAAGCCGTGGAAAAGGCTCCGAAGAGGGGGACTGCGGGGACCGCGCTGAACCTGAGGCGGCGGTCGCCGCATTGAAGCCAACTCCGGAAGGGGCCATACGAAAGAATATGGCGCGCCACCCCGCCGGCTCCGGTCCGCGTGGGCGCATGAAGAAAGAACAAAGCGGGAAGAATGTGCAAAGTTCGATTGATCTGAAAAGTATGGGCCCTCATGAGCCCGCAAATGACAACTCCATCGCTCAATGTTCTCACGAAATTTTGATCGCAAATTACACAAATATTTCGGTGCAAACCCTAGGGTTGTGAACGGCGTTGCTTTTCCTGTCCAGAGCGAAACTCACATCCGCCGCCGGGAGTTGGGTGTTTCAGCTCGGACACGGGAAGTTATCCACGATAACCGCGCCGTCATCGTTCGGTATCGGGCGGGAACGGTGGCGCGCGATACCGAAACGAATCACCCGAATCACCCCTGTGGGGCCGTGCGCGGTTGTGGTTCCGTCGAACACCCCCAAGTCGCTCAAAACAGGGCGCACAACTGTGGATTCTGCACTCCTCCCCAATCGGGTTGGCGGCGGTGGTTGGAAATTTCGGCGGGGCGCCGCGTCGTGTCTGGCGCCTGATCGCTTCTGCAGATCCTGACCCAAGAGTGGCGCCGCGTTCACCGGTAAGCCTATGTATAAAGGCTTTGAGCGAGGTTGAGGCGAAAGCGCTTCAGGCCCTCAAGTCACGCCTTCAAGTTCCTGGGGAGGCGAATTCGGGGCACCCCAAGGTGGGTTGCTCAGACTTCCTTGACGCCGGGGCCGGTTCAGGGAAAAAATCCTGCGAGGAGGATGAAGACCAAGGATGAACGTTACTTGTCCCAAGTCCGTGGCCGCATCCGGCGTTTCGGCGGCGGGCGCCACCCGCCCCGTGAGGGCGGACCGTCCTGAACGCCCCGGCTTCCGATTGGCGGGCATGTATCCGCGGGCGGAATTCGCCGACCTTGTTCACGCCACCCGGCTCCGGAGGCCCTCTGACGCGTCCTTGTTCCGCGAAACGCAAATCCGCCGGAGGCGCGTCATTGGGGGTCGGTGAGGTCGTGAGCGCGCGGATGCGCTTCCCGGCGGACTCTGTGGTTCGGTGGAACGGGCCACCGTTCACGATTGCCGCCCGCCGGAAGCGTCGTGGAGCCTCCAGCCTGCTTTGCGCGGCCGCGGCGTTGTCCGGATGCGGTGGTGGTGATGGTGGTGGGGGTGATGCTGGGCCAAGCAACGCCCCGCCCGCGGCCGGACTCCTTGAATTCGCCTTTGTGACCCGCGGCGCCAGGGTGGAAATTGGCGCGGGCCACGTGTTTGAAGATCCCGACGGGGATGCGCTGCTTTACAGTGCCACGCTCGCGCCGGGTGACGGATCGGGAAGCGCGGAGGCGCATTCGCCAGCGGATTCCCCGAGTTCCGCTGAGGGGGATGCCGGACTCTCGCCGATCGGACTTTCGATCGACGAGGGAACGGGCCTCATTTCGGGCACGTTCAGTGCCGCCACGAGCCAAGCGATCTCCATAACCGCCTCGGACGGCAGGGGGGGAACCACGACCCGGACCCTGATGCTCATGCTGAACGAACCGCCCGAGTTGAAAAACGCCCAAGTGGTGGGGAACAATGCGGTGGCGGTTGGCGAGCAGGTGTTGATCAGCGCGGGTGCCTCGTTCGCCGACCCCGACGGCGATGGCATCACCTATGACGCGGCGCTGGCCGGAAACGGGGGAAGTCTCGGGGAAATCGGTTTGTCGATCGACCCGGACACCGGCTTGATTACGGGGCGGCTTGGTACGTCCGGTGAATACGAAATCGTCGTGACCGCCTCCGATGGCAAGGGAGGCTCCACGGCGATGTCCATCTTCGTCCGGGTCAACAGACCTCCGGCGGTGGTGGAAGAACCGGGGCCGTTCACCGCGCAACTTGGCGACCGGATCGATGGCATCGATGCGGGGTCGTGGTTCAACGATCCCGACGGAGACCCGATTTCCTACGGCGCGGTCGTCGCTGACGGCGGAACGGACCTCGCGGATACGACGGGATTGGAGATCGACAGCGGGAGTGGCGTGATTTCGGGCGTCGCCGCCGTGGCGGGGGAGTGGCGGATACTGGTCACCGCCGACGATGGAAAGGGCGGGGTGTCCACGCGGACAATCACCCTCTCGGTGAACGCTCCCCCCGCCGTGGACGCGGAGGCCCTTCCCGACATGGTGGCGACGACGGACTCCGACATCGCTCCCTCCATCGATGTGGCGGCGGCGTTCCGGGACAACGACGGCGACCCTCTGGCGTTCGAGGTGACGGGACTCGACGGTATCGCCGCGGCGTTCGACGGGCGGGTGATTTCCGGGCGATTCGGCAGCGCGGACGACGTTGTGGTCGGCGTCACCGCCAGCGACGGGCGCGGCGGCTCGGCGTCGCATGAATTCACCATCAGGGCGAACGCCCGGCCAACCGTGAACAGGAACGACCTGCCGGACATGGTTCTGACGACGGACCCCGACTCGCGCGTGAACCCGATCGACTTGGCCGCCGCGTTCGACGATCCCGATTCGGACGGCGCGCTGCATTACACGGTGCTCGGGTTGGAAGGGACCGGTTTGGAATTCGACCCGTTCACAGGGACGATCCGGGGAGCGTTCACCAGCGTCGAGGACGTCAACGTCTCCGTCACCGCCGTGGACGCCGACGGCGCCGGCGTCGCCCACCGCTTCGCCATCGCGGCGAACACGAAGCCCGCGGTGTGGGAACCGGGACGGTTGCGGGACCGCGTTCTGACGGTGGAAGGCGCGGGGGAGGTGGCGATTCCCGTGGACTTGGGATTTCACGATCCCGACGACGACGTTCTGAGTTTC
>JANQKA010000169.1 GCA_028281405.1 Hasllibacter sp.
TTCCGCGGCGACGGGCCTCAGGATCGCTTCGCGCCGGGCGAGTTCGAGGATTTCCGGCGTGACCGAAGCGTCGTGAAGGATCACGTCCGCCCGGACGACGAGTTCGCGGGCGCGCAGGGTCATGAGCTCCGGGTCGCCGGGGCCCGCGCCGACGAAGTCGACGCGGCCGTCCCGGGGAGCGCCGAGGGCGCGGGATTTGGCGACTTCGAAGCGTTCGCGGATTTCCGCGTCGCCGCGGGCGGCGGGTCCGTCGCGGAAATAAAAGTCCCGCCAGAGCGCCCGGCGGGCGCGGCCGGGAGCGACGGCCTCCGCGGCCCCGCGGAGGGTCTTGCCGACGCGGGCGAGGCGGCCGAGGGATGGGGCGAGGCGCTCCTCCAGATGCGCCTTGATGCCGCGGGCGAGGACGGGCGCGGCGCCCTCGGTGCCGATGGCGACCACGACCGGGTCGCGGTCGACGATGGCCGGAGTGATGAAGTCGCTGTCCCCGAGGTTGTCGACGATGTTGACGAGCGCCCCTTCGGCGCGCCCGATCCGGGCGGCGCGGGCGTCCTCCGCCGCGTCGCCGTGCGCCGCGTAGAGAAACAGGGCTCCGCCGACGTCCCCGGGGGAGATGCGGCGGAGACGGAGCGTCAGGCGGCCCCCGGCGGCCCACGCGGAGATTTCCGGCGCGGGGGCGGGCGCGAACACGTCGATCCGCGCCTCGGTCTTCAGCAGAAGCCTCAGCTTGGCGATGGCGGTTTCTCCGCCGCCCGCCAAGACGACTCGACGGTCCGCGACGAGGGCGAATATCGGGAAGTGCCGCATTGTGGGTCTCCTTGGTCTTTTCCGAATAATGGGAAAAAGTTCTTACATTTCGCAATGGGGTTGATTAAATAAGGACGAATGTTCCAATTTACCCGGCAATCAGACATGATTGGCCACTCAGAACGCGGGAGGCGCCCATGAATATCCGACTCGACGGCCTGGACCGGAAAATCCTCGTCGCGCTGCAAAGCGACGCCTCGCGGAGTTTGGACGAAATCGCCAAGGAGGTGGGATCCTCCAAGACCCCGGTTTGGAACCGTGTGAAGAAGATGCGGTCCGCCGGGGTCATCGGTTCCCAGACGGTGATTTTGGATCCCGAAGCGCTGGGACTGACCGCGTGCTTCTTCGTGCTTATCCGCACGAGCGAGCACGAGAAGGAGTGGCAGGACCGTTTTCTGCGGACTCTGTTGGGGCGGCCCGAGGTCATGGAGGCGCACCGCCTGGCCGGAGAGGTCGACTACATCCTCAAGGTGCGGGTGGCGGACGCCCGGGCCTACGACCGATTCTATCAGGCGCTGATTTCGGAGGTCAAAATCCACAACGTCACCGCGCTTTTGTCGATGGAGGAGATCAAGTCCACGACGATGCTTCCCATTCCACCGGCTTGAGTCGGCTCACGCCGCCCGACCCGGCCGCCGCGGGGCCGGAGGCGGGGCGGGACTGCGACTTGAACGGCCCCCCCGAAGCCCCGCGCGGCGGGAGCCTTGGTGGATTGGCGAAGGCCGCGTTCCGCCTCCGGTGCGCGGCGACCGCCTTCCCGAGTCACTTCCGGAGCGGATTCGGAACTGTCGGAGCCACCCAAGCCGGCCGTTTCCGCCGGGCCGAAAGGCCGCCGGAGGGAACGCGATTCGGGAGCGCCGATGTCCTGTCCGCGCGATTCGCCCCTCGGAGGGCGGTCGCGTCCCGCCACCATCGGCGCCGCCGGCGCCCCTGGCGATTCCACCGCCGTCCCGGGCGCGCGGGGGGGGCCGGGCATTTCGCGCGCGCCGCGGTTCTCCGGTTGGAAGCGTCTGGGTCGCCATGGGCGTTCGACGTCCAAATTGGTCGAGACGCGGCGGCCAGCGGCGTGCGTCCCGATGGACGATTCGGCGGGATTCCGGCCGTCCGCCGGGCGATTCGGCGCTCTTTCGAATCACCCGGCCGTCGACCGTGGAGGTTCCCGAGCCGGGGTTCCCTCGCCGAGCGGTCCAGATGCCCCCAAGATGCGCTCTTGGCGAATTGAGGCGGATTCCACCGGCCCGTTCCTTGGCGGAGGGCGACATCGCGCGGGGCATCCGGGCGAACCGCGTCGGCCCAAGCATCCACGGTTGTCGGCTTGACCGGACCCCGTGACATGCCTCCAGGCGAATCGGTGCCCTACCGAATCACCCGCGGGCGGGCCGCGGAAGTGGCCGGATGGTGGGCGGTCCCCGCCATCGGCCTCGGTGATTCCGGCGAAATACCGTTTGCGTGCGGGGAAGCGGCGCAACTCCGAATCGCCCCACGACGAAACCGGCGAATTCCGGCGGATCAGCGCGGGTCGCCGGGGCGAATCGGGCCGTGGCCGCTCGGGGTGGTTCATCACCTGTTGAGGACATGTCCCGGGCGCGGATCGATCCCGTGGCGAATCGGCGCCATTCCGCATCACACTCCCGCGGGTCGGGGAGGCGGTCGAAAGTCGGGCCTCCCAGTCCTTCGGTTTCGACGCCCTCCGTGAAGCCCGTTTCGCGCCGGGGAAGCGTCATTTCTTTGGACCAACCGCTGTGAAATCGGAGACACGGAGCGAATCACCCCCGGCGAATCCGACGCGGCGCGCCGGAACGTTTATCGCCGTGGGCCGCGTGTCCGGCCCCCACGAAATGCCTCTTGGCGAATCTGTGTTCATCCGAATCCTCCGCCACCGGGCCGCGGAGGCGGTCGAATCGCGGGCGATCACCGTCCTCGGATTCGCTGATCCCCGCAAATCCCGCTTCGCGTGGGGAACCTGTGTTTTCCGAATCGCCCCTCGGCGAAACGCGGAACCGCCGGGACTCCCTTCGGGGTCAAGGATCGGATTCGGCCTCCCGGCAAAACAAGTCGTAGACCACCTCGATTATCCGCGATGGCCGCTCATCCGTCAGGCTGTAGTAGATGGCCTTGCCCTCCCGTCGCGACATGACCAGGCCTTCGCGGCGGAGACGCGCCAATTGCTGGGACACGGCCGCCTGCCTGGCTTGGAGCAGATCCTCCAACTCGGTCACCGATTTTTCCCCGGTGGCGAGATGGCAGAGAATCATCAGCCGTCCTTCGTGGCTGATCGCCTTGAGGAATTTCGAGGCGCGGAGCGCGTTCCTCGTCAGCCGCGCGCGGTCTTCGGGGCGGATATCCATCGGGATGAGCGGCGCGCGCGCGGACGCGGAAACTCCGGAATCGCGGTTTTCGGGCGATCCGCCGCTTTCCGGGGTCGTTCCGTGATCCGCCATGATCCGCTCCGCTCAATCCATGGCCCGGGCCACGTCCCCTCGCCGAAACATCAATGGCACGTCACAAACGCGGGGCGGGCGTGGGCAATGTGGCTCCACCAATGACTCCAGCACTCAGACGTTCTTCAATAGGTATTCGCCGGAAACGGAGCGTTTCAGCACCAGATCGACGTTCGGCAGGTCGTTGCCGTGCATTTTGGCCCGGAATTCATCGGGATTCAAGGCCGCCCAGCGTTCCGACAGGCGGGCGGCGAGGACTTCGCGCGGGACTTCGAGCGTGACCGTGGTGTCGAACATGTGGCGCAGGTCGGACCAGGGGGCGATGTCGAGCAGCAGGTAATTGCCTTCAACGATCAGGTGGCGGACCGACCGCGGAATGATCCGGGCAGCGTTGCGGGCGACCTCGATGGACCGGTCGAACACGGGCACCGCGATTTCAGGCTCGGAATTCGCCCGGAGCCGGGCCAGCGTCGTGGCGAAGCCCGCCACGTCGAACGTGTCCGGGGATCCCTTGCGGGCGCGGTCGCCCCGCTCCTCCAGCACATGGTCGTCGAGATGGTATCCGTCCATCGCGAACACCGCCGCGGAACCGGCGTGGTCCGCGTTCAAAGCTTCCTCGAGCCGACCGGCGACGGTGGATTTGCCCGCCCCGGGGGGGGCGGCGATCGCGGTGACGCTGCGCCCGGCCGCTCCCCGTTCGCGTAGTATGTCGACGAGGCGTTCGAAGGTTGTGGTGGTAGTCTTGTTCATCATTGGCAGTTCGGGTCCGCCGGGGTTTGATTTCCATTTCGCGGTCTTTTAGCGGTCGCGTCGACGGCGGGGTATCGGGGTGGAAGGGAATCTACCGCCCGCGCTCCCGGGAGTGGGGTGGCTTGAATTCCGGTACCGGGATCCGCCAACGGCTTGCCCGGCCCTGCCCGAACGTCCGCGTGTGATTGCCTGAACCGCGTGGGAGTGAAAGTGCCCCGGATTTTGGGGCGCCATGCTCAGCTCTCCGTTGGGCGGGGGTGCGCCAAAGTCGACGCCACCAGCGGGGCGTTTGAAGCGGGGAGCGTGTCCGTGCTTCAACCGATTGTGGGCCGCGCGCGATGCCCGATGGAAACATGGAGGAGATCGGCTTCCGATTCCTCGGAGCGCGGCGCGGTGACGCCGCGGAACGTTCACGCTTCCCTCCCGGCGTTGGACATTGGGAGACGGCGGAACGGTCGACGCGATCCGTACTCCCTCTTTCGGCGTGGCCGCCTTGAAGCGGTCGGCGGCGAAGCATAATCATGATCGAAGCCTTCCACGGGAGCCGCGCCATGGGCCAAATCGCCATTCTCGGCGTGTTCGTCGCCGACACCGCATATCGGGCGGAACGAATGCCAAGGATGGGTGAGACGATCCTCGGCAACGGTTTCGCGTTGGGGCCCGGCGGCAAGGGGTCGAATCAAGCCGTGGCGGCCGCCCGCGCCGGAGGCGAGGTGAGGTTCGTCTCCAAACTCGGGCGCGACGCCTTCGCGGAGATGGCCTTTTCCGTTTGGGCGGACGCCGGCGTGGTCCCGGCGGTCGCGCGGGATGGGAACGGTTACACGGGCGCGGCGTATATCTTTCTCGAAGAATCGACGGGCGACAACGCGATCATTGTCTGCCCCGGCGCGGGCGGAACCATCTCGCCGGCGGACGTGGAGGCCGAGCGGGACACCATCTCGGGAGCGGATGTGTTCGCCACTCAGCTGGAGCAGCCCATGGACGCGGCGAGGAGGGCGTTGGAAATCGCCCGGGAGGGCGGCGCCATGACGATCCTCGACCCGGCTCCCGCCGCGACGATTCCCGAGGAAATGTTCGCGCTGTGCGACTGGGTGACGCCGAATGAAACCGAGGCCGAACAAATCACGGGCATCCCGGTGGCGAGCTTGGATGACGCGGCCCGCGCGGGGCGGGCGTTCATGGAGAAGGGGGCCGGGGCCGCGGCGGTCACCCTGGGCGCGCGGGGCGTGATGCTGACCACGAACCGGGGTGAGACGCATGTCCCCGCATTTGAAGCGGGGCTGGTGGTTGAGACCACGGGAGCGGGCGACGCATTCAACGGCGCTTTCGCCGTGGGACTGGCGGAAGGCGCCTCGGCCGAAGAGGCGGCGCGGTTCGGCTGCGCCTGCGCGGCGCTGTCGGTAACCCGCCCCGGAACGGCGGCCTCGATGCCCGCTCGAGGCGAGATCGATGCGCTTCTTTCACGGAGATGATCGACATCCGTCCCGATGCGTGCCGGCGGAATTCGGCCTTGAATTCCCGTTTCCGCATGAACCGCTATTCAGACTTCCGAAAGCGCCGCGCCACGTTCCTTGCGCCGGTTAGCCGGTTTGGGAATTGGGGAGGCGCCGGGTTCGAGGCCAAGGGCGGCGAACGCTCGCTTCGCCATCTCGAATCCCATCGGCGACGGAACGGCGTCGCCGATCCATTTGGCCAGATCCCTCCTCCTTGCGTGCACACCATCCTCCAGGAAGCCGTAGCCATCGGGAAAACCTTGGATGCGCGCCGCCTCGTGCGGCGTGATCAACCGCGGCTTGATCGGGTGGATGAACCTGCCCTGCCCAGGTGTGCCAATGCCGGTGGTGATCGTCGGCGCCGGGCGGTCGTGATGCATGCGGCCATACACCGACGTGTAGGTGGTGCCGTTTTTGTGGCAGTCCGGCCGTTCGGAATTCGGAAGGTCGTGTTGGTCGTTCTCAAACAGCCAATCGATGCGTTTCCGGGTTTCGTCCGTGGGATCGGGAGCGGCGTCGAACGGACCCGCGCCTCCCTCGATATCCTTCAGGTCTTCGATCGCCCACATGACGGAGCGCGGTTCCCGCACTGGAAGCGGAGTTTCCACCGCGGGGCCGCGAACCGCGGTCAGAAAGAAGCGCTCGCGGGTTTGGGGCCACCCCAAGCGATCCGCGCGCACGATGTCGTGTGTCACGGCGTAACCCGCGGCGTTAAGCAACTGACGGGCCATCCCGACCACGTCGACGTGGGATTTTTCCACGGCCCGGACGTTCTCGATCAATATGGCCTTCGCCTTCAAGGCGACTGCGACCGCGACCGTGCAAATGTACAGGTCGTTGCGGGGATCGCTCCGCCGCGTGTGATTGTTAAGGTTCGAGTGTCCCTGACAGGGCGGGCCCGCGGTCACCAAATCCACTCCGGGCGGGATTGAGAAGTCGGGGGAGATGATCTCCGGCGGGTATGCGAAGCACCATCGGCCTTGTCGTTCCCGCACCTGATAATCGACAAGCGATGAGACCCCGGTGTGGACCGTTCGACCGACATCCAAGCTTCGGGCATGGACCCGCAGGGCGCCGAAGTCGGTGTCGACCGCCCGTTCGATCCTGGCGCGGCGATTGAACGCCCTCGCCGCCAAGGATACTCCGAGGGCGAAGCCTCCGGCACCGCAGAAAAGGTCGACCACGCGCAACCGCGCCGCCCGGGAAGCGTCGGGAAGGCGACCGCCGCGGAGGAAAGACCGCCACCATGCGCCCCACTGGTCCGGATCGCTATTCCGGCTCGGAAGATTCCCGATCGAGAGCAGTTCCGATCCGAGTTCGCCCAAGCCGGTGGACGTGGCACCGCCATCCTTCTTCGCGGCCCAGCTGATCAAATCTTTCGCCATTGTTCCTCCACGAACTTCATTGCCTCATGCTCGTCGAGAACTTCGACCATGACATTGGTCGCGGCCCGCCTCATGTACTTCACGAGCTCCCTTATCTCGCCCTGCGAAAGTCTTGTTTTTCCGTTGGGGCCGTTCGGATGCTGGAACCGGATGAAGGCTGATAGAAGCGGGTCGCTCTCCGTGCAGGACTGGCGAAACACATGGCTTCTCCAAAAGTCGATGTCGCCATATCGCGCAAGCTCGTAAGGATCGTCACTATTGTTTTCGTCAAAGGTGAAGTCTGCCCGGATCCAAAGACGGAAGAATAATGTCTCCTGAGCGTTGCCCGAAGTGAAATTGAGGTAATCCGGAACCTTTCCTTTGCCTCTGCCACTTCCGGAGTAGCGCCTGCGGATCAGATCGACGCCCGGTCCGACGGCCATCCAGATCCAGAATTCCGGGTCGGCCAACGCTGGGTCAAACGGCAGGAAGCGGTGAATCCTGACGCAGGCCTCCGCCTCGAAGCGGTCATTGGTCTTGGGCGGCTTGCCCGCGGCTCGCCCCCCGGAGGAAACCGGACGCGGGTTGGCGGAGCCTTGGCCATCGACGGAATTGTACAGCGCACCGAGTTCCTCCATCAAATCGGAGGCGATGCTCGGCCAGTCGTGCGCGTCTCCATCGACAGCTTCTTCGGGATCGGGTGCGGGAGGCGGTTCGACAACCTGACCGGAATCCTTCCAGTTCTTCCACCACCGGTGGGCGGTTCCGTGACTGATAATCGGGTAGGGCATCACAAACTCCCCAAGTGCTTAACGAAACCGGTGCGGTCGTGGATGACCGAGCGTATCCCCGCGGGATTTTGGACGATTTTCTGAAGATCGCCAAGCGGCATTGGCGTGCTGGTGCCAAGTTGCTTCAACACGGTCGCGAGGGGGCTGCCCTTCGGAGCGATATCCACGCCAAGTATGTCTTCTTTTGCGTGCTCGAGAACGGCCGCAATGATTTCCGTTTTGACGATTCCATGAAGCGCACGGCTCTTGGAACCACCCTGCATCGCGTCGAAGATGTCCTCGGCGACGTAGCAGGTCGCGAGCGGCAGGTCGTCCGGTTCGCCCGTCAACCGTTCGTCGTCGTACTCGACATGGACTAGCGCCCCGTCGAATCCGGTCCACTCTCGCGCCTGCTCTTTAGTCATCCTTCGGATATCGACGGCGGATTTGCCTCTCGCAAGCCTCAGGGTGAAAGTGCGTTTGGAAATCCATGTCCCGTGTTTTTTGGGCCATCCGGGCTCGGAATTCAGATCGCCTTCGATCACCAAGGCGAGGGAGATTTGCAATCCGCGCTTGTGCCCGAATTCCTCCACCTTGGCGGCGCTCAGGGAAATCAGATCGGGCAAATCTCCCGTGATCGGCCATTTTTCGTGCACGACCCTCAATTTTAACATTGGATCCCGCAGCGCGAGCACCAAGGAGGTTTCGGACGCGTGCGCACCCAAGGCTTCGAGGACGCTTGGCGTTTCGATCTCCGGCCTGATTGCCACATGAAGGCCGTCGAATTCCGCCGGATCGATCATTATTTCGTCGCTATTCGAATCCCATTCCCTTTCGCCAAGCAGGATCTTGGCGCGATCAAGCGCATTTTCAAGGGAACCAAGGGCGAAGAAGGGCCGCGCCCTTTTCGACTCGGTACGTTGCCAGGCGGTCATGGCATTGTCTCCTCAACAGGATGGACTTCCGGCATGAATTCGACCGTCCACCCCGGATCGTACGGCTCCGATGTGAACTTGATGCGGGCGGTCGAGTCCGGCGTCACGACGCCAGCCCAGAAACCATCATTGAGTTGGTCGAGAGGGCAGAGCGGAGTGAGCGTCAACTGAATTTGGTCCGTCGATAACACGGAATCCTCCTCGACAACCTTAAGGGAGAGGCGAATCTTGAATGGTACCTCCGTTTCTTCACGATCCGGCTTCAGCTCGACTTCGACCAGGCCGGTGGCTCGGAGACGGTCTCCATCCATTTTGATTTTCGGGCCGTCAATCCGCAATGAGATCGGCGCCGGGTTCGGCACAGGCGACGACTTCGGCCCTTGCGCCCCGGTCCCGAACCAAGAAGCAAGTTCCCGCTCCAATTGGGTCAACCGGGTTGACGGCGGCGGGGCGGGCGGCTTTGCCGATTTTTGAAACTCGCGGAAGGCATTCTTGATCCGTGACAGTATGCCTTTGACGACTTCCTTTCCTTCCGTGTCATCCAACCTATCGGCCTCGGGATCCCAGCGGTCATGGGCCGGAGGTTCCGAAAGCCTGAGTTCTTCGTTGACATCGTCGTCGGCGATGAAACATCCTACCGCCAAGGGATCCGTGGAACCAGGCCTCCAATTCTTATGGTAGGCGACAACCATGTGTGGGCCACGGACAAGTGCGACGGTATCCAGTCGGTCCTCAAATTCCTCGCCGAGTGGGTATTCATCCTGGTTGTCGTCCAGAACCAGCGCTCCGAGCTTTCCAACCTCCCACCCTCTGATATTGATCGTATTGCGTTGCTGCCGGTTTGGGATGTCCGGTGATTTTCCAAGCGCGTTGTCGAAGGCCGTGATGAATGGCTGCAGGTGGACACGCGCCATCGGGCGCGGAACACGTTCCTCTCCGTTCCGTTCGAACACCGTCGCCTCCAGAAGCCGCGACTCGATCCGGGGCCACCACCAGTCCTCAATTCCCGCGACGAGTTCTTCGGCCTTGACTTTGGAATCGATCAGCAGGAGCGAAGTTCCCAAGCCGTCCTCCCGCTCGAAACCCAACCGCTCTGCCAGACGTTCCGCCTTTGATCCCCGCAAGGGATCGTATCGGATACCGTTGGTCACATTTTTGGCGACTCCGAAGAAGGCGCGTCCGGAATAATTTCCATTCCGGAATCTGTGTTCCGAATGGTAGGCGCAGCCCATGAGGATGCTCAGCGGCTTGTCGTTCGGATCGACGGTGCGGCTGAAGGCGAATATCGCCCCGATCCGCGAGTTCGAGCTGTAGACGGCCTTGCCAAAACCATAGGAACCGCCCGATCCGCTCTTGTCCCGGGTCTTGACGCTTCCGCCGAGGTCCATCAGCAGCTTCCTGAGGTTGGATTGAGGATGCTGCGGATTGCCTACCAAACCGGTGGTTTTGTAGTCATCGATGTAGAGCAAATCCAATTTCGAGGGTTCCTCCCCACCCCCCATCAGGGCGTGCTTCTCCGGAAGTCCGAGCTTGTGGACGCGCTCGCGGATGTCCTCGAGCGACGCGGCCTCCTCGAAATCCTCGCGCTGGTCGTCCCGCAGCCGCCGGAAGCGGAAGTCGACCCGAACCGCCTCTCCTGGTTCGCTGGCGGCGTCCACGCTGTTCTGGATCGCCTCGCGGGCGAGGCTCTCGGCCGCGTTCTTGCCGCTGCCGTTGAACACGCTCCGGTAGGCATCTCCCGGAGCTCCGCCGTTTGGCGGAGATTTTTCGTAATCCCAGTTCATCCTTCGCCTCCCGGTGAACGAGTCGCCGCCCCGTACGCATGATTGATGGTGGGCGCAAGCGCAATCTTCGACGGCTCCGCCACGCACCTTGGAACAGGTTTGGTCGACCTCGGTGAGCGGTCGAAGCACGGGCAGCTCCGCGTCCTATGGCGGCGCGGGTTCGGTGGCTTCAGTCCTTCTCGAGCGCATGGCGCTTCCGGTGGGTCAAGGCCGTTGGATGGCCGGCTGTATTCGCATCGACACCGCCCGGTGGACGGACGGTCACAATCCGCGACGTTGCTTCGCATCCGGCCTCGATAACCGCGTCGCCCGGCGAGATCCGTTGGCCGGACGGCTGCGGCGGGGCGGGCAACCCGCGCTTCGGCCCTTCGCCGGCGGGATGTCAACTTCGCGGTGCCTGTTCCGCGTCTGGTTCCGCGTGATCGGCGTGGAGCGGACGGGGCGAAGGCCTTGTGGAAATCGGGATTCAAGCGGATTCCGTGAAGGACGGTTTCGTTCAAACTGCCGATCCGATGGGCGGGCGGGGGCCGCCGGACATGGCGCGCGTTCCCCGAGTTAATGGCGGTGGTCGCGCTTGCGCCGCGGAGGGCGGCTCCAAAGGGGCGCGGGCGCTCCCAATTCGGATCCCGGTCCACGGACCCGCTGATTCCCGCGAGGAGGGCGCGTCTGGAACCCGCACTGGTCCGCTGATCATTGCGGGTGGGCGAGTCGCCCGCCGCGGCGGGAAATTCCAGGCCGACACGCTCGAACTCCCGAAGGTGGCGCGCCCGTTCGCCCATCGGGGGGCAACGGGCGGTCATCATGCGACGGGCCATGTCCGAATCCCCGCAAAACAAGGGATCCACGGCGTTATCGCCGGTCATCAGCGCCTGAGTTTGGATGCGGCCACGGCGTATTCCGCTTTCCGGGTGGCCCTTCTGTTCCAAGCGTGGTACGCGAGGAAGGGGGCGGCCAATATTCCGACCCCATAAGTCGGAACACAGATCAAGATTATGACGAAGCCCATCGCGATGAAGCCGTGGACCCAGAAGTAGATTGGACCGAACAGAAGGGACCAAAGCCAAGTGAGGCCGGTGCTGTCCTTGTAGGCCTTCTTGAGGGCCTCGATTTCAATCCTGTCCGCTTCCGCCTCCGCCACCAGATCGGGACGACCGTCGTTCGCCATTGCCGCCTCCAAAACACGCACTTCCGTCGTTTGGGCGGGGTTGGCGACGGCGTCAACCCCTTGGGGCGCTTCGT
This sequence comes from Hasllibacter sp., assembly GCA_028281405.1. GTDB lineage: Bacteria > Pseudomonadota > Alphaproteobacteria > Rhodobacterales > Rhodobacteraceae > JANQKA01. Next base: position 11,581 of record JANQKA010000169.1, read on the forward strand.
TCGGATGCCCTGCATCGGATGACCCGGTGATTCGGTCAGTCGTCCGCCATCTCCACCGCTGGATGCGAAACCCCGTTGTTTCCCGGTGCGGCTTGGCAACCGGCGGGTTCACATCATCGGCGCGTCAGGCACGCCTTCAGCCGGAGGGGGATCCGGACGAACGAACGGGCGCCTTTGGCCGCGGCGGATCGGAGCTTCGTCCGGGTCGCGGGTGCCGTATTACGAAGTCGGTGGAATTCGATATGTCGCCATCCGCCGTGATGTCGTCGGCGCGAAACCGCGACATGCAGGTGGTGGACCCGCGATCGTCGCCCCCCGCCCACTCCCAATCCCAGGCCCGCGCGCCGGGTCGCGGTGCCGGATACTTTATCCGTCCGTTCCCGAAAGGACATGGGCCGATTCGTCCGCGATTCGGCGCCCTTCCGCGAATAGGGCGCTGGATCCCTTTTAAAGGGTGTTGAACCGTTTATTCGCGCGTTGCCCCCGCGACCCGGGCGCTCGATGTGGAATCCCTTTGAAATAAGGGAAATTCGCGCTGGATCGTGATGGAGGCGTAAGATGTTGATTTGGGTCGAATTTAGCGTATGCTGTGTGATCCGCCAGCAATTTTCACCATATATTGTAACTTTGTCGGGATCGTTCCAAATCTCCGGATTTTATTATTTGACATTTCCATAAATTTCCTTTACGATTCAGTGTGGGAGAGTGAGTGAAGAGTAGCGTCATGAGTGAGTTAATTCCAATGTACACGGAGAGTGCCCAGCGCCGGAATAGGCGCGGGCACCTCGGCATGATGGCAGGAGCGGCCGCTTTGGCGGGATGCGGCGACGACGGCGGCGGCGGCGGAGGTGGCGGCGGAGCCGCACCCGCACCCGCACCCGCACCCGGCGGAACGACTCCCGCGGGCAACGCCCCGCCCGCCGATTCGGACAATCCCCTGCCGAGCAATGTGGGAGTGGACGCCGGTTCCGCCATCGTCCCCATCAACCTTGGCGCGGCGTATTTCATGGACGCCGATGGCGACGACCTGACCTACAGCGTGTTGGGGCTGGAAGGCACCGGCCTGTGGTTCGACGCGGCCAGCGGAAGGATCCAAGGCACGGTGGGGGAGGTGGGCGACCACCGGGTCAACGTCATCGCCCTTGACGCGTACGGAGCCATGACCACCAGATCCTTCATCATCGCGTCGGCGCAACCGGCCGAAGGGGCCGCGAGACCGAGGGCGAACGCGGACATCGTTCACGAGTGGGGCGCCGTGGCGGGGTCGGCCATCGTTCCCATCAACGTCGCGGCGGGATTCGCCGACCCCGACGGCGGCGAATTGGATTTCACGGTCGTGTTCAACCGAGACGGGAGCGGTCTGATCTTCGACGAAGCCACCGACATCATCTCCGGCGATTTCAATGGTTCGGAGGATGTGGTCGCGATCGTCACGGTTTCCAAGGGCGGCGGCGCGGTGTCCGTCGAGCACAGGATCCTGATTTCCCCCGATATCGCCGTCGCGCGGAACCGGGATCCGATGCACGGGCCGTCCCCGCTGGACGGCACGACGGTGAACGTGCGACTGGGCGAAGCGATTTCGCCGATCGATGTGTCCCGGGCGTTTTCGGACCCCGAAGGGGATGCGCTGACTTTCACGGCGCGGATTGTCGGGACCGATGGAAGCCAGTCGGAGCTCACGCGCACCGGGCTGACGTTTGGCGGTGACAACATGATGATCAGCGGAACTCCGGGTGAGGCGGGCACGCTGAGGATTAGGGTGACGGCAACCGACCCGGAAGGGGGGACGGCGACACAGGATTTCACGGTGGTGACGGCGGCCCCGAACACGGCCCCGAACACGGCCCCGGTGGCTGGTCCGGTCCCGGTCGACGGCATCACGTTGAGTGGAGTGGCGGGTCAGGAGATCAACGCCATCGATCTTGGCCGCGTGTTCGGCGATTCGGCTGGAGATGTCATGATATTGAGCGTGTCGGTGGACGGGTCCGGCGACCTGTCGTCCATTGGATTGTCGATCGAGAACAACATGATCGTCGGGGCTCCGAGCGGTGTCGGCGACCGGATCATCACGGTGACGGCGCGGGATTCCGGCGGCTTCGAAGCCACCCGGACCTTCATGTTGATGGTGTCGGAGAATAGGGTTCCGACCAGCGCTTCGATCGAGAATCCGCCTCCGGTGGTTGTGGGCGGCGCAATCGAGGCGGTCGACGTGGCCGCCGCGTTCACCGATCCCGAAAACGGAATGCTGACCTTCACGGCGCAAGTGGTCGATGGAGACGGAAATCTCTCGCCGGACCTGTCGGGCACCGGCTTGGAAATGGGGGCCAACAACATGATCGGCGGCACGCCGAGAGCGGCGGGCGCCATGACGATCAGGGTGACCGCGACGGACCCGGCGGGTGGAACCGCGTCGCGGGATTTCATGGTGGTGGCGATGCCCGGGAACATGGCCCCGGTGAACGGTTTCGATGCGGTCGAGGGCGCGACCCGCGACGAAGTGGCCGGTTACGAAATCGTGCCGATCAATCTGGCCGGCGCGTTCACGGACCCGGAGGGGGACACACTGACCTTGACGGCGGCGGCGATTCCGGAGGGCGGAACGGCTTCGGACGGCCTGTCGGGAACCGGTTTGGCGCTGTCGGGCAACATGATCGAAGGGGCTCCGGCAAGCGCGGGATCGTGGACGATCACGGTGACGGCGCGGGATTCCGGCGGGTTGGAAGCCACCCAGACCTTCACGCTGATGGTGGCGGAGAATCGGGAACCGACCCTGTCCGACACCCCGATCCCGGATCGGCCGAACGTGGTGGAAGGCAGCGCGATTCAACCGGTCGACTTGTCCGTCGGGTTCACGGATCCCGAGAAAGGAACGCTGACCTTCACGGCGCAAGTGGTCGATGGAGTGGGAAATCCCTCGGCCGACCTGTCGGGCACCGGACTGGAAATCGCGGGCAACGTGATCAGGGGAACTCCGAACGCGGTGGGCACGCTGACGATCAGGGTGACCGCGACGGATCCGGCCGGGGGGATGTCGCCGACGCGGGATTTCACGGTGACGACGGGTCCTTCGAATTGGGCTCCGGTCGTGGATGCTGGAGCCCGGCAATCGGTGGCCCTCACATACGGTGAACGGACAAACCTTCCCTTGGAATTGGCGGATTGGTTCAGGGATTTCGATGGCGACGAATTGGCCTACGCGGCCTCCGTGGGTGGAATGGGTATCAACGAAGCCGGAATCGGACTGACGCTCTCCGGGAGCCGGATCGACGGGGACTACTCGGTGAACGGGCCGACCTTGGTCACCGTCACCGCCCGGGACGGGGCGGGTGGGGAAATTTCGCACACATTCACGATCACGCTGACGATTCCGGAACTCGTGGGCACCGCCGGAAACGACAGCGGCGCGGAACGGCTGGTGGACGCATCTCCCTGGGGACGGACCATCCGCGGCCTCGCGGGCGGGGACACCATCCTGGGCGACCTCGGAGACGACACGATCTTCGGAGACGGGGGCGACGACGTCATCACCGGCGGCGCGGGCGACGACGTCATCGACGGCGGAGCGGATATTGACACCGCGGTCTATTCCGGCCCCCGGAGCGCGTTCGAAATCACGGCCAACATCGTCTCCGGGGTCAAGGAGGTCACGGTTCTCGACGGGACCGGCGTTGAAAGCGGCGCCGGCGGCGACACGTTGCGGGGGGTCGAGTTCATCCAATTCGCCGGCGCCGCCGGCGGCGCCGACCAGAGGATCGCCGTGTCCACCCTGGGCACGCCGGAGGACGACAATCTCACCGGAACGGACGGGGCGGACTCCTTCACCGGCGGCGCGGGGCGCGACTTCATCGACGGCGGCGCGCTCGAGGACACCGCCGTCTACGCCGGCGCCGGGGACACCTTCGAAGTCACGGTGTTGCGGCGGGTCGACGGCACGCGTCGATACGAGGTCCGCGACACCGATCCGGGCGCCGACGGCGACGAGGGATGGGACGAAATCACGAACATCGAGTTTTTGAGATTCGGCGCTGCCTCCCCGATCGGGATCGCGGACGCGGTGACCGGAATCACCGGAACCAGCCTGGGAGACAGGGGCGCGGACGTGAACGCGCCCCTCCGAGATCTCGTTGGAAGGACCGGCGACCACGACGAGCGCTTCAAGGGCGGCGGCGGAGACGACACGATCCGGGGCGGCGGGGGAGAGGACACCGCGGTCTACGACGGCGCCCTGGACGACTTCACCGTCACGGCCATTTGGCGGACCGACGGCACCACGGTTTATGAAGTGGTTGACAACGCCGGTTCCGAGGGAACGGACGTGCTGCACGGCGTGGAAAGGATGGAATTCGGCGACGGGACGGTCGATATCGTGGATGCGGTGTTGGTGATCATCGGGACGGATCTGGATGACACGGGCACGGTCCCCGGCGGGCCCGCCGTGATCATCGGAGGGGCGCGCGGCGAAACGATCCGCGGCGGGTTGGGCGATGACACGATCACCGGAGGCGCGGGCGACGACGACATTTTTGGTCACGAGGTGGCCGACAACGGCTCCGACAGCCGGGACACGGCGGTTTATCTCGGCGTCAGGGGGGAATACGATATCCGGAAGCAATTGACGTATGAAGGCGCCACGAGGGGCGGCGTCACCTACACCGTCGAGGATACCGCCCAGGGCGGCGGGGATGACGGGATCGACGAGGGTCGGGACAACCTGTTCGGCATCGAATGGGTCCGGTTCAAAAGGCCGGACGGGACGGACGTCGATTTAAATTTGGACACCGACTTGGATATTACCGACATCATCGGGGACGACGACGCGAATCCCGCCCTGACGGGGGACGCGGCCGGCGAAAACATCGAAGGCGGCGGCGGGGAAGACATCCTCTCAGGCATGGGGGGCGACGACACGCTTCAGGGGGGGCGCGGGAACGACAGGTTGGTCGGCGGGGCCGACAACGACACCATTTACGGAGATTCGATTCTCACCGACGGCCCGTCAACCGACATCGACACGGCGGTGTTCACGGGCGCCCGGACCGAATACACGATCAAACAGGAGTCGCGATTCGTCGACGGCTTCCGCGGCGGCCCGATGGAGACCTGGCACGTCGTCGAGCACAAGAACAACGGATCCGATGGCCGCGACTCGTTGCGGGGCGTCGAGATGCTGGAGTTCGACGGCGTGAGCCGGAGCATTTCCGACTGGGGGGTGGAGGAAATCCTCGGAATGCCGGGCGACGACGCCGACCTCAGGACCGAGTCCGGGTTACGGGTGGTCCGGGGCCGCGGGGGTGACGACACTCTCCGGGGAATCACGGGCGATGACACGGCCGCCTATTCCGGCGCGAGGAGCGATTACAGGATTTGGATGGAGACCGTCGA
>JANQKA010000208.1 GCA_028281405.1 Hasllibacter sp.
CACTGTTCCTGGACCGGATCCCGATCCGGTTCGCGATGACCGAGTACACCCACTACCATGTGCCGCTGCTGCTCTCGCCCTTCGGCTATTCGACCTACAGGGGGAGCTGATGAACGATTGGGCCGTCCTGATGGCTTGGGCGGAATTCGCCGTCCGCTGGACCCATGTGATCACCGCGATGGCGTGGATCGGGTCGTCGTTCTATTTCATCGCGCTCGATCTCGGCCTCGACCGGAAACGGAATTCCGCGCCAGGCGTCGACGGAGAGGAATGGCAGGTCCACGGAGGCGGATTCTACCATGTCCGCAAATACCTCGTGGCTCCGGAAAACATGCCGGAGCGTCTGACCTGGTTCAAATGGGAGAGCTACTCGACGTGGCTTACGGGCTTCGCGCTCCTGTTCCTGATGTACTACCTCGGTGGCGAACTCTATCTCGTCGATCCCAAAGTCCTCGACATTCCGGTGTGGCAGGCCTGCGTCCTTTCAGTGGCGTCGCTGGCGCTTGGATGGATTCTGTACGACAGGCTTTGCAAGTCGCCGCTCGGCCGCAATCCCACGGGATTGATGCTGCTTCTGTTCGCGATCCTCGTGGCGGTCTCCTGGGGGTACGCCCAGATATTCTCCGGCAGGGCGGCGTTGCTCCATCTGGGCGCGTTCACCGCGACCATCATGACCGGCAACGTGTTCTTCGTCATCATGCCGAATCAGCGGATCGTGGTCGCCGACCTGATCGCGGGCCGCGTGCCCGCCGCCGAATTCGGCGTGGTCGCCAAGCAGCGCAGCACGCACAACAACTACCTGACGCTGCCTGTGATCTTCCTGATGCTGTCGAATCACTATCCCCTGGCCTTCGCCAGCGAGGCGAATTGGATCATCGCCGCGTTGGTGTTCCTGATGGGCGTCGCGATCCGGAACTGGTTCAACACGCACCACGCCCGCCGGGGCAATCCGCATTGGACGTGGGCGGTCACGGCCGTGATCTTCGTGCTCATCGTCTGGTTGTCGACGGCACCGATGTTCCGGCCGCCCGAAGATACGGCGATGGGGCCCCGGGCGGAGCGGTTCGCCGCCGCGGAGGGATTCGGGGAGGTCCGCGACATCGTTCTCGGGCGGTGTTCGATGTGTCACGCCGAGGAACCCGTGTGGGCGGGCCTCCACTGGCCTCCGAAAGGCGTGGCTTTGGAGACCGACGCGCAGATCGCGGCGGAGGCGGAGCGGATCTACCTGCAGGCGGGACTGACCCGCGCGATGCCGCCGGGGAACCTCAGCTATATGGAACCCGGCGAGCGGGCGGCTATCGTGTCGTGGTACAGGGGAGCGGAATAGGGCCGCGGCTCCTTCTGGAAGGGGCGCGCGCCGAACCCGCGGAGGAGTGTGTCCAACCGTTGGCGGCGGACGGAAAAACCGTCGGGCGGGTATTTCGGAGCCCGATCGCCCCGGATGGATGCGGGAGGGATCGGTGGCGATTTTGCGCGCGGGTCGGAAATTATATGCGGAGGGATTCAACACGCGGCGGTCGTAATTCTCCACAAGGTAAGGCTTTCCCACGTCCGGCCGGGTTCGAGCGGGATCGAAGGGAAGCACGGGTGATTCGGCGCGTCGGACCAAACTTGGTTTCCGGCGGGGCGGTGTCGAACGAGTGGATCCGATGGCCTTGGGCGGCGGGAACGCCGCCGTTTTGACCGTGCCGCGATTCGGCGGCGCCGGGCGGGGAATCGATTCGCGCCGGAAAATCAACGCTCGGCGGTCGAGAAGCTCCAAAGGGTCAGGCTCTCCCACGTCGGCCGGGTTCGATCGGGATCGATGGAATGCGCGGGTCATTCGGCGCGTCGGGCCAAAACCGGGTTTCCGGCGCGGCGGTGTCGAAGGTGTGGATCTGAAGGCTCTGGGTGGAGGGGGCGTCGCCGTTTCGACTGGCCGCGAATTGGCGGTGCCGGGCGGGGAATGGATTCGCGCCGGAAAATCAACGCTCGGCGGTCGAGAAGATCCAAAGGGTCAGGCTCTCCCCCCGTCGGCCGGGTTGGAGCGGGATTGATGGAATGCGCGGGTGATTCGGCGCGTCGGGCCAAACTGGTTTCCGGCGCGGCGGTGTCGAAGGAGTGGATCCGATGGCCCCGGGTGGCGGGAGCGCCGCCGTTTGACCGTGCCGCGAATCGGCGGCGCCGGGCGGGGAATGGATTCGCGCCGGCAAATCAACGCTCGGTGGTCGGGAAACTCCACGGGGTCGGGCTTTCCCACGTCCGGCTTGGTTCGAGCGGGATCGATGGAATGCGTGGGTGATTCGGCGCGTCGGGCCAAACCGGGTTTCCGGCGCGGCGGTGTCGAAGGTGTGGATCTGAAGGCCCTGGGTGGGGGGGGGCGCCGCCGTTCCGACCGTGCCGTGAATTGATCGTGCCGCGAATTGACGGCGCCGGGCGGGGAATGGATTCGCGGCGGAATTTCAACGCTCGGCGGTCGAGAAACTCCACTGGGTCAGGCTTTCCCACGTCCGGCCGGGTTCGAGCAGAATCGAAGGGAATCGCGGGTGATTCGGCGCGTCGGGCCAGAACTGGGTCTCAAGCGCGACGGCGTCGAAGGGGCGGATCGGGTGTCCCTGGGTTGTGGGCGCGCCGCCGGAATCGATCGTGCCGCAATCGAATACCTGTAGCCCGGGCTGCGTCGTCGCGACGGTCATCCGGCGTCCCCCGGGCGACACGAGCTCCGCGACCTCCCGCGGTTCCGTCGGCGATTCGGACAGGCAGTAGTTGAGATCGTAACGGGCGTCCGGACCCGCGGCGAACCGCCGGAGCGCGCGGTGGTCGAGGCGGTCGCCCGAAACGTCGCGGACCTCGCCGGTTGGAAGCAGGGCGTCGTCGAGAACCACGCGCCGGTCGGCGGCGACCCTGAGCCGGTGGTCCGTGACCGGAGTGCCGTCTCCGTCGAGATGCCAGTACGAGTGATTCGCCGGGTTCATGAGCGTGGGACGGTCGGTGACCGCGGCGAGTCTCAGGGACAGGGTCGGTCCCGCGGCGGCGAAGGTGGCCGTGATCCGCCGTTCGCCCGGCAGTCCGCAGGCGAGGTGGGGCAGGTCGAGCGCCAGGGTGACTCCGCCGGATGATAACTCGGTCACGGTCCAGTTCCGCCTGTGCGTCCCCTCGGGGCCCGAGTGCAGTGTGAATCCTCCGCCGTTGTCCGGAAGATCGTGTGAGACGCCGTCGATCGTGGCGCGGGCTCCCGCGATGCGGTTGGCGACGGGGCCGACGACGACCCCGAAGGACGAAAGCGGTCCCATGAGTCCTTCGATCGTCGCCGGTCCCGCGGTGAGGCCGTGGTCGGAGTCGGAAAGCCTCAGATCCTGAAGGCAGGCCCCCCATGTCAGCACCGTCGCGGTCAATCTATCCGAGGCGATGGTGACGCTCTCGATGTCGCCGCCGTCCGGCGCGGTCGCCCAGCGATGTCTCATGCGGCCCTCAATCGCTCGCCGCGGAAGGGCGCGTTTCACAGGGGATCGGAAGATTTGGAAGCGCGCCGGCGCGCGGCGCGCCGCGGCCCGATGGAGAACGGCCCGCCGCGCCGCGGCGACCGTCCGGCGCGGGGAGCGCGCAGTGCGCGATTGCGGGCCCTTCGTGAGCCGCCATCGAGGGCGGTCCGGATGGGGGAATCCGTTTCCCGCCGCTCATGACCATCCGGAGGGCGTCAAACGATCACCCGGTGTTCGTCCTGGGCGGGCGCGTCGACCGGCGCCCGGAATGTCCGTCCGTGGTCCGGATGGGCGGCGCGGTCGGCCTCGGACATGTGGTGCCAACCCGTGACGATGTAGAGATGCCCGCCGCCGAGCGCGGGGCAGGTGGTCTCGGTCGCTCCCGGCGTGCGGACGATTTGCAGCCGCGTCCCGTCGGGCGCGTAGCGGCAGACGCGGGACGAGTTGAATTCCGCCAGCCAAAGGCAGCCTTCCGCGTCTACGACCGCGCCGTCCGGAAGAAGGCCCTCGCCGCGGAGGTCGAGATGGACTTCGGGTTCCTCGGCGGGCCATCCGTCGCCGTCGAGCCGTTGGCGCATCACCAGCATGGTCGGCGTGTCGGCGAAGTAGGCGGTGGAGCCGTCGGGCGAAAAGCACATGGCGTTCGGGATGGTCACGTCGTGGAGCGCGCGCGTCTCGCCCTTGTGGTGGCGGTAGATCTTGCCCACGGGGCGCTCGCCCATCTTGTCCATCGTGCCGATCCAGAAGCCGCCCCTGGGGTCTGCGCGTCCGTCGTTCGAGCGGGTCGTCGGGTCGTCGGCTTCGAGCGCGGCCACGTCCTCGGTCGCTTCGGTCCCGAGATCGAAGGTGAAGAGTTTCGTCTCGGAGGCGATCAGGAGGACGTCGCGGGAGACGCGGGCGGCCGCGCTGACGTTTTCGTCGAACCGCCAGCCGCGGGTTTCCCCGTCCTCTTGGGTGTGGAGGCGGTTGTCGAGGATATCGAACCAGAAAAGCTGTCCGCGCTCGGGATGCCAAAGCGGACCCTCGCCAAGTTTGCAGACCGTCCGGTCGTAAATGGTCGCGGTTGATTCGATGGTCATGTCGTGTTTCCTACCCCGGCGCGGCGGCGGGTGGAAACGGAATGCGGCGTCCGGGCTTCATTGTCGGACGCGCGCCGGAACCGGAACACGGTTTGCCGATGGCGGATTCTCGTCGGGACGTAGGCGGCAGGACCGGTTGGTCAACGGGCTTCGCTCCTGCCCGCATTCCGCCGCGGCGCGGCCCCGGGAGGAGATTCCGGGTTGGTGCCAGTCGGCCAGGCGCGAGGGAACCGAGACGGGCCGCGCCAGACGGAAACGGCACTCGGGTTCGCGGAGCCCGCGCAATGGATTTCCCCCCGGGCGTTGGCGGCTGCGGATGGAGGCGGTTCCTCTTTGGTGCCCGGCGGAGGGCGCGAGGGAACCGAGTCGGGGCGCGCCCGACGGATGAGGCACTTGGATTCGCGGCACCCG
>JANQKA010000221.1 GCA_028281405.1 Hasllibacter sp.
GGGGTGCCCTCCGGTCAATCCATGTCCGCGCCCGAATCGCGAACCTCCCGAAGGACGATCCATCGCCACGCACGGAGCGCGAATCACCACCGAACGATCCAACCGGCCCAAGACCCGAAGCGCGGGCCTCCCGCCCGACGGCCCAAGACCGGAAGAGCGGATCCACCGAAGGACGAATCACGCCCCGCGCCCGAAAGAACGGACCTCCCAACGGGCTCTCCGCGCCCCACGCTCAGAGCGCAAATCACCACCGAACGATCCAATCGGCCCAAGACCCGAATCGCGTGTCTCCCGCCCGACGGCCCAAGACCCGAATCGCGTGCCTCCCGCCCGACGGCCCAAGACCGGAAGCGCGGACCCACCGAAGGCGAATCGAGTCCCGCGCCAGAACGGGCCTCCCGACGGGCTCTCCGCGCCCCACGAGCGGAAGCCATGTCCACCGATGGACGATCCGCGACCGGAGCTGAAGATCAGGCTTTCCGTCGAACGATCCGGAACCGGAGCTCGGAAGCGCGGACCACGGCCGGACGAACCGAGGCCAGCGCGCGGCGGATCTTCCGTGCCGCCGCGGGATATTCCGACTCGCGTCCCCGGACGAAGCCCGCCATCCTGATCCCCGGCGGCTGGCCCGGGTCCGGACTTCCACCGCCGGATCGGGGAAAGGAGACGCGGTGGACATCCTGTTGGGCATCCTCCGCCCGCTGGAGCGGCTGAACACGGCCCTCCTGTCGGCGGGACGGATCATCTCCATCGCGGCGCTCGCCATCATGGTCTGCCTGATCCTCGGACAGATATTCTTCCGCTACGCGCTCAACGCACCGCCCAATTGGACCGAGGAGGCCGCGCGGTTCGGAATGCTCTGGCTGACCGGATTGATGGCGCCCATGGCCTACCGGCGCGGCGGATTCGTCGCCATCGACATGCTGGAGCGGGCCCTGCCCAAGATCGCCGCGGGCCTTCTCGCGCTCGCCCTGCTCGCGGTCTCCCTCTGGGTGCTCGTCATCGCCTGGGACAAAGGGCTCAACAACCACGTCGACAGCCTTTCGGGACGCGGCTGTTCGTCGTCCCTGCGCTGGCCCTTCGGCCTCGAGATCGGCAAATGCGGGGCCAAATTCGCCAACCAATACCAATACGCCGCGCTCTGGGTCGGGGTGAACCTCCTGATCCTCGTCAACGTGGAATTGATGATCCGGCGCGTCGTCGCGCTCGCGGGAGGCGGCGACCGCCTGAACCCGGTCTCCGACGCGGACATGGCGGGGGCCGAGTGATGCTGATCTGGTTCCTTCCCGTATTCCTGATCCTCATCATGATCGGCCTGCCGGTGGCGTTCGCGCTGCTGGCGGCGCCGTTCGGCCTTCTCGTGCTCGACGACCAGGCCCGGCAGCTCTCCGTGCTCTACCGCAACCTCTACAACGGCATGGACAGTTTCCCGCTGATGGCGCTGCCCTTCTTCATGCTGGCCGGGGAGGTGATGAACCGGGGCGGCATCACCATCCGCCTCGTCGAGTTCAGCCAAGCCATCATGGGGCACCTCCGCGGCGGCCTCGCCCACGTGAACATCCTCTCCTCCATCCTCTTCGCGGGGCTTTCCGGCTCGGCGGTGGCAGACACCTCGGCCCTCGGGTCCACGCTGATTCCGGCGATGGAGAAAAACGGCTACAGCCGCCGATTCGCCGCCGCCGTGACCGCCGCGTCCTCGGTCATCGGGCCGATCATTCCGCCCTCGGGCATCATGATCATCTACGCCTACGTCATGGGCGAAAGCGTCGCCGCGCTGTTCCTCGCCGGCATCGTGCCGGGCGTTCTGGTCGGCCTCGGCCTCATGGCCGTCGTGCGACTCATGGCCGACCGCTACGACCTGCCGAAGGCCGAGCGCATCGTCCGGGGACAGCGGAAGCTGAGCGCCACCGAACATTGGGTCAGCTTCGCGCTGCTCCGGCTCAACATCGCCGGCGCGCTGACCGCCGTCTACTCCTGGCTCTCCGCGCCGCTGGGGCTGGCCGCGGTCGTGGACGGCGAAAAGATCCACTCGGTCAACCTCTGGGCGGTGTTCGCCGTGACCCTGCTGATCGCGCACGGCCTTCTGGCGCGTTGGCGCCGGACCGTCGATCCCGACTTCCGGATCGTGTGCAAAAAGGCGGTCGCGCCGCTCCAGACGCCACTGATCATACTCGGTGGCATACTTCTCGGCGTGATGACCCCGACGGAGGCCTCCGCGGTTGCCGTGGCCTACGCGCTATTGGTCAGTTTCCTCGTGCTGCGGTCCATGAACCTCAAGGATCTGGCCGCGGTGTTGTCTCGCTCGGCCCTCGCCACCTCCGCGGTGCTTCTCCTCGTCGGAGCGGCCGTGGCCTTCAAGACCGTGGTGTCGCTGTCCTACGCGCCGCAGATCCTGACCGATTTCATCCTGTCGCTCAGCCGGAACCCGTTGACGCTGCTGTTCCTCATCAACGTCCTGCTGTTCATCGTCGGCATGTTCCTCGACGCCGGTCCCGCGATCATCATCCTCGGCCCCATCCTCGGCCCCATATTCGTGGAATTGGGCGTTCATCCGGTCCACTTCGCCATCATCATGAGCGTGAACCTCACCGTCGGCTTGGCGACCCCGCCCATGGGCCTGGTGCTGTTCGTCGCCTCGACGGTCAGCGGGGAACGGGTGGAAACCATCGCCAAGGCGATCCTGCCCTTCCTCGCGGTGGAGATCGTCGTGATCCTGCTGATCACCTACTTCCCGCAGATCTCCATGACCGTTCCCTATCTCACGGACTTTTTGGGGTGTCCGCCGGAACTGGGCTACAACGCTTGCATAAACCCCGACCCCAAGGTCAACTGACGCATCAGCGAAACAGGAGGACATACCCCATGCTGAAACATCTCTTCGCGGCGGCGGCCATCGCGGCCGTCTCCGTGGCCGCGGTCCCCGCCGCGGGCCAGGGCGGCCCGATCAAGATCGTCGCGACCGCCAATTCCAACGAGAACGACGAGGACTTCGCCGGCCTCATCGTGTTCAAGGACTACGTGGAGGCCGCATCCAACGGCGCCATCGAGGTCGAAATATTCATGGGCACGCAGCTCTGCTCCACCGGGGCGGAATGCATCGAAGGCGTCTCCGAGGGATCGATCGACGTCAACATCACCACATCGGGGGGAGCCGCGGGAATCTTCCCGTACGTGCAGGTGTTCGATCTTCCCTACGTGATGGCGAACGACCGGGTGGCGGAGCATGTGCTGCGCGGCGACTTCGTCCGCGTGCTGCGGGACATGGCGCTCGAGGATTCCGACGGCACGGTGCGCCTGATGACCGTCGGCAACACCGGAGGGTGGCGCAATTTCGCCAACACGCAGCGGCGCGTGGCCACGCCCGAAGACATGGAGGGGCTGAAGATCCGGACCGTGGTCGCCGACCTGCCGCAGGAGTTGGTCAGGGCCCTCGGCGCCGCGCCGACCCCGATTCCGTGGCCGGAACTGTTCACCTCGTTCCAGACCGGCGTGGTCGACGGCTCCAAGAACGGCATCACGGACATCATGGGCATGAAATTCCCCGACGCGGGCCTTCAGTACATCACCCTCGACGGACACGCCTACATGGGCGCCCTGTGGTGGATGAACAACGAGAAGTTCATGTCCCTCGACGAGCCCCTGCGGCGGGTGGTCGTGGACGGGTTCTACGCGCTGCAGCAGGCCACCTTCGCCGCGCCGAAGCGCGGAGCGATCCAGGCCTACGCCGAATTCGTCGAGGGCGGCGGCGACATCTACGTCCCCAGCCCGGAGGAGAAGGCGATGTTCGCGGAGTCGGCCGCCCCGGTGCGGGACTGGTTCCGCGAGAACGTGGACGGTGGCGACGAAGTCCTCGACGCCCTGATCAAGGCCGTCGCCGAGGCCGAGAAGGATCTGGGCATGGCGTATGGCTCCGACCTGAACTGACCGCCGACGGCTCGCCGCGCCCCGGGCGCGGCCCCGTTATGGGCGCGAATATGACGGCGGCGGGCGTTCGCCCGCCGCCGCCGTGCTTTCCGCCATGTTCAC
>JANQKA010000319.1 GCA_028281405.1 Hasllibacter sp.
CTCGGCGACCGGATCGAACCCGGACAGATCGTCCTGTCCGGCTCCTTCGTCCGCCCGGTTGAGTGCCCTCCGGGAACGCGGATCGAAGCGGATTTCGGATCTTTCGGCCATGTGTCGGTGGGCTTCGCGTGACCGTGGATTTGCGATTCTCCCGGAGCGAATATGACTCCCGCCTCGCGAAAACCCGCTTGGATATGGAGCGGCGCGGCCTCGATCTTCTGATCGTCACCGATCCGTCGAACATGAACTGGCTCACCGGCTACGATGGATGGTCGTTCTACGTCCACCAATGCGTCGTCGTCGCTCCAACCCGCGTCGTTTGGTTCGGACGCGGGCAGGACGCCGCGGGAGCCCTCCGGACGGTTCACATGGGCGGAGAGGACATCTGCGGCTATCCCGACCATTTCGTCCAATCGACCGAACGCCATCCCATGGACCACCTCTCGGCCAAGCTCGCGGACTGGAAACTCGCCCGCGGCCGGATCGGGGTCGAGATGGACAATTACTGGTTCACCGCCGCCGCCTTCGCCGCGCTGTACGCGGGTTTGCCCGACGCGTCGTTCGCGGACGCGACCGGACTGGTGAATTGGCTGCGCTCCGTGAAATCGCCGCGGGAATTGCAATACATGCGCGAGGCCGGCGGAATCGTGACCCGCATGCACGGGCGCGTGTTCGAGATGGCCGCGCCCGGGGTCCGCAAATGCGACCTCGCCGCGGCGATCCAGCACGAGTCCCTGCGCTTCGACGAGGAAGCGGGCCATGGCGGCGACTACGCCGCGATCGTCCCGCTCCTGCCGTCCGGGTCGGACACGGCCGCGCCGCACCTCACGTGGGACGACTCGCCGCTGAAGGAGGGCGAGGGAGCGTTTTTCGAACTCGCCGGTTGCGTTCACCGCTATCACTGCCCCCTGTCGCGAACGTTGTTTCTGGGCGAGCCTCCGAAATCCTTCCTCGATATCGGAGTGGCCGTTTCCGAGGGAATGGAGGCCGGCTTGGAGGCCGCCCGCCCCGGCAACACCTGCGACGATGTCGCCCGGGCCTTTCTTTCCGCCCTCGAACGGCGGGGAATCGTGAAGGACAGCCGCGCGGGGTATCCCATCGGCCTGTCCTACCCGCCCGATTGGGGCGAGCGCACCATGTCACTGCGCCCCGGCGACATGACGGTTCTGGAGGAGAACATGACATTCCATTTCATGACCGGTGTTTGGATGGATGATCGGGGCTTCGAAATCACGGAGTCGATCCGCATCGCGGACGGTCCGCCCGAATGCCTGGCCCATGTGCCCCGCGAACTGATGGTGAAATGATTCCCGGGAATCCGGGAATCACATCCGGCGCGGCCCGTATCGGAGGCTCCGATGTCTCCATCCGACCGCTGGACGGAATCGCCAACCGACACGCGGTCTTTCACCATGGGCACCCCCGCCCCAATGGATGGGAGGGCCTCTCCGGGAGTTTGGAGCGCCGGTGGTATTGATGGAATCGGTGGCGCGAGCCGCGAGAAGATCAACGCGAATCGTTGGAGCGCGCCGACCACATTCGTCAACCGATATGGTGTTCACACCAATGTCGCCGGCACTCCAACCCGCCCGGGGGATCAAGGTCGCTCCCGCGCGGACGCGCCCGCGAAGGTGGGCCGCCGATCTACTCGGGCGGGGATCCACCGTGTCAGGCGAAGTCCGGCATGCGCCCTTCCCGGCCGGTGAGCCGAAAATGCTCCTGCATCGCGAACCTGTCGGTCATGCCGGCGATGTGGTCGGCCACGATTCTCGCCAAATCCGCGTCCGTTTCCACCGCCGCGATGTCGTCGCGCCAACCCGTGGGCAACAGGTCGGTTCGGTCCATGTAAATCGGGAAAAGATCCCGCACGATTTCCTTCGCCGATTCCCGCATGTCGCGAACCGACGGAGCTCTGTACATCCGCTCGAACAGAAAATCCCGGATCAGAGACAGGTCGGATTCGACGCCAACGGAAAACGAGACGAGCGCCCGACCGGCCCGGCGCACGTCCCCGGAGGACGCGCCGCCGCTATCCGCGAGACGCGTCCGGGTCTCCCCCAGCACGTCCTCGACGAGCGAGCCGAAAAATCTGCGCAAAGCCTCGTGGCGCCGCCGCTTGCGGTGAAGGTCCGGGTAGCGTCGGTCGACCTCGGCGA
>JANQKA010000291.1 GCA_028281405.1 Hasllibacter sp.
AGCGGTTCTCCTCCGGTGGCGAGGCTGCGCCGGATCGTCCTACGAAAGTGCAGATCCCTTCCCTTGCGGGCCGCGATCCGGATCCGCGACCGGCGGTCGTGGAGCGCCTCGCCAAGCCGCCGGGCAACCAATTCGGCCTCGGCGATGTCCCTTGGACGGACAATCTCGCGCAGATCGCGGCGCATGAGGTTTTCGACTCCGGAGGCGACGAGTCTGCCCTTTCCTCCGCTCTCGGCTTCGCCTTCCCCGCCATCGGGGGTATCGGCGGTCCCCGCTCCATCCGCGTTTTCGCCGGCGGCGTCGAGCGTGGATCGGACATGTGGTAAGGCGCTTTTGGCGGGCGGATCGGGCGCCGGCTTGCGCCTCACCCTGCCGGCATCCAGCCAGAAGGCGTCGAAGAGTGAGTCGAAACGCCCGGCGTCCCGCGCGCAGCCCGCGCAGACGGCTTTCAGCGCCCGGCGGGCCTCGTCGGGCTTGGCCGCCTCGACATGGGTCAGCGCGGCGAGCGCGACCTCGGTTTCCGCGACGCCGAGACGCAGGCCGTTCAGGCGCAGGTGGGACAGGAATCCCGCCACGCGCGCCGATGGACCGGGATCGCGGGCGGCGAATCGGGTAACGCGGCTCACGAGGCTTGGCCCGCGATGCGAACGGCCACCTCGGGAGTGATCTGTTCCCGATCCGATTGGGTTTTCAGAAGTGTCGCCATGGTCGCGCGGAGCGCCGACGGGTCGGAGGTCAGATCGGCGACGCCCAAACCCATGAGCGCGGCGGCGAAATCCAGCGTCTCGGCGATGCCGGGAACCTTCTCCAAAGGTTCCCGGCGCAGGGTCTGGACGAATCCCACGATCCGGCGCGACAGTTCGTCTTCGACGGCGGGGCATCGCGCCTTCAGGATCGCGATTTCCGCGGCGCGGTCGGGGTAGTCGATGTGACAATATAGACATCGCCGCCGCAGGGCGTCCGAGAGATCCCGCGTCCCGTTGGAGGTGAGGATCGCGATCGGAACGCTGGACGCGGTGATGGTGCCGAGCTCGGGGACGGTGATTTGGTGTTCGGCGAGTATTTCCAGGAGATAGGCTTCGAATTCCTCGTCCGCGCGGTCGATTTCGTCGATCAGAAGCACCGGTTGGCGGGGTTGGGTGATCGCCGCGAGAAGCGGCCTTTCCAAAAGATAGTCGCGCGAAAACACGCGCGCCTCGACCGCGGCTCCCGTTTCTCCCGCCTCCGCCGAGGCTCGGATCGCGAGAAGCTGACGCTGATAATTCCATTCGTAGATCGCCTGGGAGGCGTCGAGGCCTTGATAGCATTGAAGGCGGATCAACCTCGCGCCGCGGATTTCGGCCAGAACCCGGGCGACGTCGGTTTTGCCGACTCCCGCCGCGCCCTCGAGCAGCAGGGGGCGATTGAGGGACAGCGCCAAATGCAGGGCCGTCGCCAAATCGTCGGAGGCGACATATCCTTCCGCCGCCAAATCGGCCTGCAGGTCCATCCAAGTCATCGGCGGTCCACCGGGGTTCGACGCGGCGGGCGGCGGGAGTGTCCGGGCCGCCCGGTCCGAATCAGCCGTGCAGGCCGAGCCGGTTCGCGGTTTCCCATATCCTCCAATGATCGTGGGGCATGTGGGCGTGGCGCAGGCCGAACGCCTTGAAGGCGTCGTTCACCGCGTTGGAGAAGCACGGCACTCCGCCGACATGCGGGCTTTCGCCGACGCCCTTGGCTCCGATCGGATGGTGCGGGCTGGGGGTGACGGTGTGGTCGGTCTCGTAGTTGGGCGTTTCCCAAGCCGTCGGCAGGAAGAAATCCATCAAGGTCGCGTTCTTCACGTTTCCCATGTCGTCGTACGCGATCTCCTGGCCAAGGGCGACGGCGAGCGCCTCCGTCAGGCCTCCGTGCACCTGCCCTTCTATGATCATCGGATTGATCCGGGTGCCGCAATCGTCCAGCGCGTAGAAACGCCTGATTTCGGTTTCGCCGGTGTCCACGTCGATATCCATGACGCAGACATAGGCGCCGAACGGATAGGTCATGTTTGGCGGGTCGTAATAGCTGACCGCCTCGAGTCCGGGTTCGACGCCGGGAATCGGTTGATTGTACGAGGCGTAGGCGATCTCCTTCATGGTTTTGAACCGCTCCGGCGCCCCCTTGACCGCGAAGCGGTCGACATCCCACTCCACGTCGCCGTCGTGGACCTCCAGCAGATAGGCGGCGATCATCTGCGCCTTGGCGCGGATTTTGCGCCCCGCCATCGCGGTCGCGGCTCCGGCGACGGGCGTGGAGCGCGAACCGTAGGTGCCGAGGCCGTAGGGGGCCGTGTCGGTGTCGCCCTCCTCGATGGTGATCGAGTCCGCGGGAATGCCGATTTCCGAGGCGAGGATCTGGGCGAAGGTGGTCGCG
>JANQKA010000294.1 GCA_028281405.1 Hasllibacter sp.
CCATCGATTTCGCGGGATGGAAGCGTTGGGAATCGCGCGGGGCATCGCGCTCCGATTTCCATGTCGAGGTCGGAATCACCGGGAAATCTCCTGGCCGGCCGGACAAGAGCGCCGCCGATCGAAGGCGGAAACGTTTGCCGCGATGGGCAACCGGACATCCGTTCATCACCCGTTATGGAGCGTCGGCGAATTTGTCGGAATCGGCGACGCTGGATTCCGGTCGCTCAACCAGCATTGTCGGGGCCGCCGACACTTCAAATGACGGGGAATTGTTCTCACCCGGGTCGCCGCCCCTCCATCCAGCGACGGGGAGACGCGCGCGGTCAACCGTTGGTTGGATCTTCGGGACGCCACGCCTCCGCCCCGTCACCGATCCCCGCCAAGCCCGATTCCGCGAACAGTTCGACCGCCTGTTCCTGAAGGAGACGCTCCCGGCCCGCGCCGACGATCGGGACGCTGCCGACCTCCAGAAACAACGGCGCGGCGAGGGGAGTGACGCCGTCCAGGCGGACCTGGTCGACGCGGCCGCGGGTCCGGACCAGCATCTCCTCGATCCGCCCGAAATCCACCAGGCCCTTGAACGCCTCTTCCCGGGTGATTTCCAAGAGGACATGGTCGGGATCGTATCGGCGCAGGGTGTCGTATAGGATATCGGAGGAGAAGGCGGTCTGCCTGCCGGTCCGGCGCTTTCCACCGATCCCGCGGTCCATCAGGCCCGAAATCGTCGCGATCTCCTTGAAGGTCCTTTTCATGACCGCGTTGCCCGCGAGCCAGGTTTCGAACGTCCGGCGCAAACCGTCCCCGTCGAAGAGCGGAGCGGCGTCGTCCACGCGGTCGAGTCCCCAGATCAGCGTGGCGTAATCCGTCGCGACGAAGCCCATCGGGTCATGGCCCGCCTCCTCCATGCGGGCGGTCAGCAGGAGGCCGAGCGTCTGCATCGCGTTGCGGCCCGCGAAGCCGTAAACGCAAAGCTGTTCGCGGCCCGCGTGGGGAAAGCTCTCGACGAGAAGCCGGTCGGCCTCGGGCAACCGCGAGCGTTCGCGCTGTTGGCGCAGCCACCTCCGCGCGGCCTCCGGCAATTCCGGCCAGTCGTCCTGGCGGAACATGCGCAGGATCCGATGGGACAATTGCGTGGAGGTGGCGAATTTCGTTCCCATGAAGGTGGCGATCTTTGGCTCGCGGTCGGCGCGGCGCGTCACCTCCACCACCATCTCACGCAGGCGCTCGAACCGGACGGCCCGGCCACCGATCAGGAACGTGTCGCCGGGCGTGAGGGTCGCGGCGAAGTATTCCTCGACCTCGCCCAGTGGCGCGCCTCCGCCGCGGACTCGCACCTTCACCGTGTCGGTGTCCATGATGGTGCCGAGGTTCATTCGGATGCCCCTGTCCGCGCGGGGATCGCGCAATTCCCAAAGCCCGTCCCCGCGCTTTCTGAGCCGCCGCCAGCGGTCGTAGGCGCGGAGCGCGTATCCACCGGTCGCCGCGAAATCCAGGCAGGCGTCGAACCCGGCGCGCGGGAGGGCTCGGTAGGGACCGGCGGTCCCTACCTCCGCGAAAAGGGCGTCCGCGTCGAACGGACCCGCGGCCGCGCGGGCCAGAATGTGCTGACAGAGCACGTCCCTTGGACCGCGGCCGCGCGGGTCGCCGTCGAGGTCGCGCTCGCGCACGGCCTCCAGCGCCGCGACGCACTCCACCACCTCGAACCGGTTGGCCGGGACGAGAAGGGCTTTTGAGGGAGCGTTGTAGCGGTGATTCGCGCGCCCGATTCGCTGGACGAGGCGTTTGACGTTCTTGGGCGCGCCTATCTGGATCACCAGATCCACGTCTCCCCAGTCGATGCCGAGATCGAGCGATCCGGTGCAGACGATGGCGCGGAGTTCCCCGGCGACCATCGCCGCCTCGATCTTCGCGCGTTGCTCGCGGGCCAGGCTTCCGTGATGGATTCCGATCGGCAGAGCCTCCTCGTTCGCGAGCCAGAGGTTGTGGAAGAACACCTCGGCCTGCGCCCGGGTGTTGTGGAATATGAGCGTCGTCCGATGGCGTCGGACCTGATCGAGAACCGCGGGAATCGCGTATTTGCCTCCGCCGCCGCTCCACGGCGGGGCCTCCTCCGTCTCGAGCATCCCGATGTCCGGGTCCGGTCCCGGATCGGCTTCGACGATTCCGCAGGGATCGGGATGCCTGGCGAGGAATTCCGCGATCGCCCGGGGATCCTCGACCGTGGCGGACAGGCCGACGCGACGGAGGCCCGGGGCCAGCGACTGAAGCCGCGACAGGGCGAGCGTCAATTGATCGCCCCGCTTCGATTCCGCGAGGGCGTGGATTTCGTCCACGATGACGCGGGATAGGCCGGCGAACATCCGGTCCGCGTCCGGATAGGAGATCAACAGCGCGAGGCTTTCCGGCGTGGTCAATAGGATGTGCGGGGGATCGGCGCGCTGGCGTTTCTTCCGTGTGGCCGTGGTGTCGCCGGTGCGGTCTTCGACCCGAATGGGCAGTCCCATTTCGGTGACGGGCGCGGTGAGGTTCCTGCGGATATCCGCGGCGAGCGCCTTGAGAGGAGAGACGTAGACGGTGTGAAGCCCCGGTCGCGGCGCCTTCGACAGCTCGACGAGCGTCGGCAGGAATCCCGCCAGCGTCTTGCCTCCTCCCGTGGGCGCGATGAGCAGGAGGGCCGGGGCTCCGGCGCGTTCGAGCATGTCGCTTTGGTGTTGGTGAACGGTCCAACCCCGGCGGGCGAACCAATCATTGAACATGTGCGGAAGCATGGCCGGAAGGTAGGGACTCCGCGCGGAGAGTCACCCCGGCATCGGCCGCGGCCGCCGGGCGCACCGCGGCGGCGGGAATCCCGGGCCATCGATGAACCAACCCGCCATTCGCCGGGACGGGAGAGCGCGGCGTTCCCGATGGGGCGCGGTCGCGGTTCCCGCCGCCATGTCCGCGCGGAATTGAAAGGAACCGCGTCCCTTGCTTCACGCCGGGAAACCGCGGCGCGTTGGCGCTCCCACCATATCCATGTCCGGGACGGGGGCGGTCCTCGCTTCGCCCGCCACGGAATCGCTCGGATCATCGTGACGCCGGGAGGGCGGTTGCGGGATGGGGGCGGGGCGGAATTCCCCGGTGGCCGGGTCGGGCGATTCTCCGCCACGGGCGCGTTGATGTGGTGGCTCCAATTCGTGGGCACTTTCACTTCGCCGCGGTCTCCGGCTTACCACACGGACGCCCGATCCGCCCAAGGCCCTTCTCCCAATCGGTGGCCTACCCATTCCGCCCGGGTCCGGCGACTTCGCGCGAATCATCATGACGCCGGGAGGGCGGTTGAGGGATGGGGCGGAGCGGAACTCCCCGGTGGCCGGGTCGGGCGATCCTCCGCCACGGGCGCGTTGATGTGGTGGCTCCAATTCGTGGGCCGTTCACTTCGCCGCGGTCTCCACCCTTCCACACGGACACCCGGTCAGCCCGAGGCCCTTCTCCCAATCGGTGGCCTCCCCATTCCGCCCGGGTCCGGCGACAAGGGACGGGCGTTCCCGAATTGATCCGGAGCGGATTATCCCTGATGGTGGATTCGGGCCATTCTCCGCTTGGACCGTTTATGTCGTGTGTCCAATTCGAGGACACTTTCACTTCTCCGCGGTCTCCACCCTTCCACACGGACACCCGGTCAGCCGAGGCCCTTCCCACAAAAGTCGGCCTTCCCAGTCCGCCCGGGTCCGGCGACCCGGGATGGATGGTTGCCGAATTGAGCCGGAGCGGAATTCCCGGAGGGCGGAACGGGCCATTCTCCGCTTGGGACCGTCGATGCAGAGTGGAATCTTTGCGGCGACGGACAAAAGTATATAGGCGTTCCCGAAAGTGGACGGGGAGGTATCATGAGCCCGAGGCTCCAAGCCAATCTCTTGGCGACGTGGATCGCCGCGACCGCGGCCCTCGCCGCGGCCGCGGCGATAAAAGGCGCGTTGTACCTGGACGGGGCCGAAGGCGACGCCCTGCACATGATTCAGGCCGTCGCGTTGATGGCCGAAGGCCTCGCGCCCCACCGGGACTTCATGACGCCGACGGGGATCCTGGCCTTCTGGCCGATCGCGCTGGGCGTGGAACGGGGATTGCCGATCGGCGCGTCGTTCCATTTGGCGCAGGCGGGGGTCGCCCTGGCGATCCTGCCGCTCCTCTGGTGGACCGCCGTCTCGCGGCTCGGCTTCCGACTGGGGCTGTGGTTCGGCGTCGCCGTGCTGATTTTGCTGATGTCCCCGACGGACGCCGGTGGCGGGAGCCTCGCGGTTTCGGAACATCACCTCAGGTGGGCGTGGGCATTCGCCTTCGTGGCGGTGACGGTCGCCGTCGTCGGCGCGCGTCACGGACGCGGCCGCGCCCTCGACGGCGTCGCGCTTGGAACCTGTCTATCGATTCTCTTCCTGCTCGAGGCCGCCTTCTTCGCAGGCCTCGCTCCGGGAGTCCTGCTCGCGCTCGCGCTGCGCCGGCGATTCCTCTCCATCGCGGCGGCCCTGTTGGCCGGAGCCGCGGTCACGCTGGCGGTCAACGCGGTATTCGGGGCCGCGATCCTGTGGGACTATTTGGGCGATCTTCTGCGGGAGGGTTCGGCGCCGGTTCCGCCGCTCCGGGACTCCGGGACCGCGGATATCCTGACCGCGCCTCCGTTCGCCGTCGGAGCCATTCTCCTCGCGTTCGCGGTGCGGGCGCTGCGCCGTGTCGGCGCCGGGACGGAAGCGGCGGCGCTGATCGCGCTGGCGCCGGGATTCCTGTGGATAACGCATCGGAGCGGGGGCGATCCGCTTTGGCTGTTGGTTTTGGCCGTTCTGCTGTTCGGATCCCGCCTTCGAAGTCCCTCGATGAGCGGGACGGGTTCCGGCCCGATGGTCGCGGCGGTCGCATTCGCCTCCGTCATCGTGGTCGCGGGCCCGTGGATCGGCTTCGCCGCCGGCCAGTTCCGGCATCTCGCCGCCGACCCGTCCGCCCATGTCCAGGCGCTTCCCGAATCGCCCGTCGCGCAGGACATTCTCCTCGCCCGGACGCCCGCCGCGGATCCCGAAGCCGCGGTTCGTCAAAGCCATTTGATCGGATTGGGAGCTCCGCCGGGAGCCCTGCGGGACGACGACATGTTTCTCGGCGAGCCACTGCCGCGCTGCCGCTCCGTCGGAGGCGCCATCGGCGCTCAACGGCGCCTCGCCGACCAAATCGCCGCCCGGGCGGCGGTGGAGAACTCCCGGATATTCGTGGCCGACGAATACTCCGCGCTCTGGCTGGCCGGCGCTGGCGAACCCGTCGAGGGAGTCGCGATCAGGAATTTCGGAGACCCCATCGGATTCGAAGGCGCGGACTTCCTCGTAGTGCCGCTCTGCCCCCTGCGGCCCGACATCCGGCGGGAGCTCCTGCGGCGGATCGAGGCGGAATTCGCCGACCGCCTCCAGGAGGAGGCGAGGGGCGGTTCCTTCATCCTCCTCCGCCTGAACCGACGGCCCGGTTGAACCCGGGCGGAAAGCGGCCGGCGGAACCACCGCCCACCCCGAGCGTGGGGAACGGAAGTCCCGCCACGGGAAAGTTCACTCCGGCGCCCGCGCCTTCCCCGCGCGTGGGCGGTGGGAAGTGACCCGTCCGCGCCGGTGGCTCAATTCCATCCGACTTCCCAGCTTGGCCGATCGAAAGCGGATCGCGGCCATTGTCGTCGCGAACCCGAGCCGCCGTCCCCGCGCGGGGCGGTCGGAAGGAACACGTCCACGCCGGCGGATCACTTCAATCCGACTTCCCCGCTTGGCCGGTAGTAAGCGCGTCTCGGACAAGTTGTCGAG
>JANQKA010000308.1 GCA_028281405.1 Hasllibacter sp.
GCGGGAGGCCGGGCGGCTCGCCAACCGCCATCCGCCCGAACTGCACCGCTACGACCGCACCGGTGGGCGCGTCGACCGGGTGGAATTCCACCCGGCGTACCACGACCTCATGGAGGCGGGAATCTCCCATGGATACGCGGCGATCGCCTGGGAGGGGATTCCGGGCGGCCACGCCGCCCACGCCGCCCTCGTTTACATGATGTGCCAGGTGGAACCCGGGGTCTGCTGCCCGATGACCATGACCCACGCCGCGGTGCCGGCGCTCGAAGTGGACGGAGAACTCGCTGAAATCTGGAAACCTCGGCTTATTGGCCGGAGCTACGATCCGTCCTTCGTTCCCGCGGAATCCAAAACCGGCGCGACCATCGGCATGGCGATGACCGAAAAGCAGGGTGGGTCCGATGTGCGCTCCAACCTCACCCGGGCGGAGACGGACGGGGACGGATACAGGCTCCATGGCCACAAGTGGTTCTGTTCGGCCCCGATGTCCGACGCCTTTCTGACCCTGGCCCGCGCCGGGGAGGGACTGACCTGTTTCCTGGTGGAACGATTCGCGCCGGACGGCACCCTCAACCCGATGCGGTTGGAGCGGCTCAAGGACAAACTCGGCAACCGCTCCAACGCGAGCGCGGAGATCGAATACCACGGGGCTTTCGCCCGGCGGCTGGGCGACGAGGGCGATGGCGTGAGAACGATCATCAACATGGTTCATCACACGCGCCTGGACACGGCCATGGCGCCCGCGGGCCTCATGCGGGCGGCGTTGGCCGAGGCTCTATGGTGGGCCGAGGGCCGGACGGTTTTCGGGCGGAATCTCATCGATCAGCCCTTGATGATGGAGGTTCTGGCCGACTTGTCGCTCGACGCGGAAGCCGCGCTCGCCCTCGGGATGCGCGTCGCCGCCGCTTTCGATTCCGGCGACACCGCCTTCGCGCGGATCGCCGTGGCGCTGGCGAAATACGTCTCCAACAAGCGCGCGCCGCAGATGATCTACGAATGCATGGAATGTCTGGGGGGCATGGGGTTCGTGGAGGAGACGCCGATGCCGCTGCTATATCGGGAGGCTCCCCTCAACTCCATCTGGGAAGGCTCGGGCAACGTCATCGCCCTCGACATCCTGCGCACTCTCGCGCTGCCGGAGGGCCGCGGGGCGTTGATGGCGGAATTGGACTCGGCCCGCGGGGCGGACAGGGCGTATGACGAATGTCTTGGGAAATGGACGGCGAGATGGTCCAAGGGTCTGGGGGAGGCCGACGCGCGCCGCTTCGCTGAAGAATCGGCGGATCTGCTCGCCGCCTCGGTTCTGCTTCGGCACGCCGACGGCGCCGTGGTCGACGGGTTCATCGCGAGCCGCGTGCTTGGGCGCCGCGGCAGTTCCGCCGGAACGGTCGAGGGCATCGATGCCGGGGCGATTCTCGGATGAGGCGAATTCCGCCGGGGCCGGGTCCGGCGGTGGGAGGTCGGTCCCGCTGTTCCTCCCGCGACGGATGCCGCGTGGAAGGTGCGCATGGACGCGTCTGGGCCAAGGCGAATCCCTCGTCGGGTTGGTTGGCCGCCGGATCCTCGTCGGGCGCGCGGGAAACCTGGCGATGACGCCGCGACTTCGAGAGAGAAGGGGCCGGCCTCGTCGCGGCGGTGGCGGCGCGAAGGGCGACGAAGCGCGGAGCTTGGGATGAATGACCGGTTTGGCGAAATGGTCTGGGGTGCGGGCATGTGATTAGGTGCGGTTCGCCGTGTTCAGCGATGTCGCGAAGACGAAGCGGGGCCGCCAAGTGGCGGTCTTGCGCGGAATCCCCGACGCGCGTCCACATGGTTCGGCTTGGAAGCGGGTCGCCCGGGAAGGCAGCCGCCGGGCCGGGTCGTGGTTACTTATCGAATCGTACAGAATGCCCCCGAATCTCTTGGCCCGGGCGTGGGCGGGGTGCGCCCTCTCCGCGGTGGCCTTCGGGCCGGTTTGCGTTTGCTTGCAGGATAGTGCAAGAGGAGTCCGGATCGCGCGGCGCGGGCGAGGGCCGTTCGCGCCGCGGCGCCTTGAGGGCCGGGTTGTGGTTGCGACCGGGCCGACAGGGTCTTAGTAAACGTTTGGCAACCCAATGGAGAGGCGGCAATGACGTATCGCGGGAGAAATTCGACCACGGACACTCCGTGGAATTTCGGATCAATGGGCGGAACGGCAACCACTGTCGCGGGGGGCATCGAAAGCCGATTTTCCGCTCTGGCTCGCATGGGTGGGATCCACGCGAGCCATGTTGGAGCGCACTTCACCGGTTCCCAATCGTCATCGGCGCCGAAACGTCATGGCACATCGATTTCCGGCGACGAAGGGAAACTGGTCCAAGCGAAAAATGGTGAGCGCGGGTCGTCCGCAACCAACCGGCTTTCGCCCGAATCAGGTTCGTGGCATCCGTACGCCGCGATAATCGAAGCGTTTCGACAGCTATTGGAGGAATCCATTGAACGTCAAATATTTCTTTGGAAAACAATTCTTCTCCCGCATTCCGAATTCGCGGGCAACACGCTCAATACCGATTTCTCCCGAGACGGGGGAGGAGTTTTCACCGTTGCGTCCACAACCTCCACGTTGTTCAGCAAAGCGTCAACCTACGACGCCATTCAGTCCGCCGTTCTGAATTGCAAGCTGACGTACAAATATTACATCGAGTTGGATCCCCTGTTTTCCGAAGCCGGATACGAAGTCACGGAACCCTACGAAGATGGCTGCGGAGGTCTGATAATTGATTTCATAAATCCCAATGAGCGTATCAGTTTCGCTCTTGACGAGGATGGAATCGAGATATTTTATATGGAGTCGGGCGAATTCCGCTCCGAATATTTCGCAAACCCGTGGCTTTCGGAGCGGGATGTAATTGAATTCCTAAAGAGCAGGATCGCGTGAATTCGATGCGGAATTTCAATTTCCGGAACGAGATATCCGCGGGAAGGAAGTGATCGATGAGAGTGCGTTCGGCGCGGGCTCCGTCCGTTTCGGGCGGCGCGGCTTTCGGCGCGGCCGGAACACGGGAGGCCGTTCCGCGGCCAAGCGCACCGGCTCGTCCCGGCGGACGCTTCGACCGGTTGGAATTCCACCCGTATCGCAACGACCTCATGGGGATGCCGGCCGCGCCGTTTCGACGAAGAGCCGGCGGACCAACCCGCCGCCTCGGTTCCGCTTCGGCACGCCGACGGCGCGGTGGCCGACGGGTTCATCGCGAGCCGCGTGCACGGGGGCCGAGCGGTTCCGCCGAACGTCGAGGGCATCGATTCCCCGGGGATTCCCGGATAAGCCGAATCCCGCCGGGGCTACGTCGGACGGCGGGGCGGAAGGCCGGCCTTGGCTTATCAGCCCGCGATGGACGCCGTGTGTATGGAACGCACGGACGCGTCGAGCGCCGCGTCGAATTCCTCGTCGGACTGGTTGACCGACAGGCCCTCGGTGAGCGCGCGGGAAAAACTGGCGATGACGCCGCGGTTCAGGGATAGAAGTGCGTTGGCCTCGTCGCGGCGGTGGCCGCCCGAAAGGGCGACGACGCGCAAAACCTTCGGATGGTCGACCAGTTCCGCGTAATGGTTGGGGGTCGAGGGCGGCGAGAGCTTCAGCATGATTTCCCGCCCTTCGGGAACGGCGTCGAGGCCCTTGAGTATCTCCGCCTTGAGCAGATCTTCGGCCTCGGATTTGTCGGCGATGGTGATCGTCACCTCGGGCTCCAGTATCGGAACGAGGTCGTGGGACAGGATCCGCCGCCCGATTTCGAATTGCTGAGCCACGTTGGCCGCGATCCCCGGGGCGTTGGCCGCGTCGATCACCGAGCGCATTTTGGTGCCGAATATCCCGAGTTTCGCGGCCCGCTCCAGCGTGCGGTCGAGGTTGGGAATGTCCTTCATTTTGCGGGTTCCGTCCGCGGCGTCGCCGAGGCCTTTGTCAATTTTGAGGAAGGGCACCACCCGCTTCCGGTCCCAGAGGTAATCGGCGGAAGGCCGCCCGTCGAATTCCCGGTCCATGGTCATTTCGAATAGGATCGCGCCGACGATGCGATCTCCGGTGAACGCCGGTGATTTCACGATGCGCGCCCGCATGCCGTGAATCAGGTCGAACATCTCCCCGTCGCTGGTCCAGGATCCCTCATCGATTCCATAAAGGCGCAGGGCCTTGGGGGTGGAACCGCCCGACTGGTCGAGCGCGGCGATGAAACCATCGCCTTCGGCGATTTTGGCGCGCATGTCGGCGTTGGGCATGGGGGTCTCCTTGGTCTGATGTCACGGCGGGCCTTCCGCCGCTCCGTACCACGGGATGAGCGCCGCTTCAATCCGGGTGGCGGTGTTTCGCGACAACCGCCGGACCCGCCGTGCGCGCGGCTTTCCGGCTTCGCGGGCGGGTCGGGAACGCCGAAGCCGCCGGGGCGCCCAAGCCGCTATTCCGGCGGTTCGGGCATGGGGATGGGATGCGTCCCGGAACCATCCGCGGTTACCTCCCACCTGGCGGCGCGGAAGGGATTGACGGCACCGTCGGGGGCGCGGGATAGCGGGATCGGGAAAGTCAGGGCTCGTACGGAGGCCAAACCGGGGTCGACCGATTCGGACGGTGGGGTTGAGGCCTTGGCTTGAAGGCGCCCCGGGCGCGGGAGGGCCGGGAGACGGTTCGGCGTCGAATTTTGGCCTGGCCCGTTGTTCCGCGGGCCGGAATTTCTTTCAACGGGTCCGCGGCGATGGACCGGATGGCCGGGTTTCGTCACGCGATGAGCCAAATCATGCGCCGGGGATGAGTGTGATTCGGTTTGTCGGGAACCGCGTCGAATCGTATGCGGGGCGCGATCGGAGGAGACATGACACACGAATCACCGGATACGTCGGGGCAAGGAATGTCGGTCTCCCCGTGGCTCACCGGCCCGCCCGGCGGAGGCGCTCCGGGCAGTCGGCGGTCGGGAACCCCGCCGCGGCCTCCGACGCCGGTGCCTCTCGTTGCCGCGCTCGGCGGGGCAACCGTGGACGCGCCGTTCTTCTTCGGAGGGGAATCGTGAGCGCCCGCGCCGATATTGCCCCCGCGGTCAACTCGACGGGGACGGGGCGACGCATCGCGAAGCGCGATTCCAAGAAGAGAATCGCCTTCGGGTGGTACGGCGGGAAATTTTCACATCTGGATTTTCTCCTTCCACACATCCCGCGCGACGCGGCGCATTTCTGCGACGTTTTCGGCGGATCGGCGGCCGTGCTGCTCAATGTCGCCCCATACGCGGTGGAGACCTACAACGACGTTGATTCCGAGCTCGTGAATTTCTTCGAGACGCTTCGGAACCAAGGGCCGAAGCTCATCAAGGCCATCGGTTTGACCCCGTTTTCCCGCGAGGAACTGGTCAATGCCTGCGCTCCCC
>JANQKA010000342.1 GCA_028281405.1 Hasllibacter sp.
TGGCGGGGGAGGAGGGGAACCGATCGCCAGTGACGGATGTCGGCTAACGGACGCCCCAACGTTTTTCATTGCTCTCGATCGCCGCGATTCTCTGTTCCGGCTTCGGGTGGCTCGTGATCCAGGCGGGCATGGAATGGCCTCCATGGGCCATCGCGTCGAGTTTGCGGAACATCTGTTTCTGCGGGCCGGTGCCGATCCCGGATTTCACGAGGAGCGCGGACGCGTACGCGTCGGCTTCGTATTCGTCGCGGCGGCTCAGGCGGGCGGCGAGGAGCGAGGTCAGGCCTCCGGCGATCCAGACGCCGACGCCGGGAATCAGACGGTTGAGAATCAACGCGAGCGCGGTGCGCATGGCGTTCTGGCCGGAGAAATCGATCATCCGCCGGCGCGTGTGGCCCAACGCGACATGACCCATTTCGTGGGCGATGACCGACGCCAGTTCCTTGGCCGTGACCTCGCCCGCCCGGTATTTGTCGTGGAACCCCCGGGTGATGAATATCCGTCCATCGGGCGCCGCGAGGCCGTTCACGGGCTCGATGTCGTAGATGTGCACCTTGAACGGAGGGATGCCCTGCGCCTCGGCCATGCGCCCCGTCAACTCGCTCAGCGCGGCGTCGTCTAGTTCCCGGGAGTTGGCGTCGAGATGACGCCGCGTGCGCCAAGACGACATCTGGTACGCCGCGAAGCCGTAGAGCAGGGCCAGGATTATCGGTGTTAGCGTCAGCACGATTGTGACATAGTGTCGAGGTCTCGTGTGTCAAGGACGTTCGCGCCGGGGAGCCTTGGCCTTCGTCGGCGGGCGGCCGGAAACCGGCACCCCGCAGCCGCGTGGGAGCCGAAGTGGACGAAACCAGCGGAGGATCCGCCACAGGCGAAGAAACGCCTACGCGGGAACGACATGTGGAATGCGGTCGGGGTATCACCGCCCGACCCGCGTCGACCGCCAATGTCGGCCCGGTCCGGGAGGCGGCGATCGGGGTCAGCGTTCCCTCAGCGCGTCGATGATCAGTTCTTCAAGGACATCCAACCGCTTCCCCAAGGGTTGATCTGATCGATCATCCGTTCCTCCGATGCGTTGATCCGATCGATCATCCGTCCCTCCGATGCGTTGATCCGATCGATCATCAGTTCATCCGACGCGGCGACCTTTTCGTCCACGATCATCGAGACCGCTTCCTGAAAATTGACGATTTCGCCCCGCATCGTGACGATTTCGTCCTCGACCTCGATCAGTTGGCCGCGCACGGCGTTAAGGCCAGACTCGAGTCTGAGCAGATCCTGTTTGGTCGGCGGCGTGATGGAAATCAGCCACGATGTGAGGAAAATCACCCCGGTGAGGGAGATGACCGCGCCCGCGAGACCAACCAACCACCCCTTGTTGCGGTCAAGCCACTCGGCGATGGAATTCATGGCATTTCCTTCTTTCATGCTTCCGCGCGGATTGGCGGGAAGTGCGTTTCCACGTTGCCGCTGATGTCGCGGAGACCGGGATCCGACATTCGCCACCGGCGCGACGCCCGCCGCGACGTCCGATGTCGACGTGGTCGGGGTCATTGAAGAACAAGTCCACTCCATTCCCCCGGAGCGTGTCCAGAACATGGAATTCGCGTGGCTCCGGATTGAGCCGGGACGAAATTCGCGGAGAGTGACCTTCGGTGGAGCTGGTGTCCGATCCCACATTGAAAATACCGGCGGGGCGCTCGGGGCGTTCCAAAATTCGAGCGACTTCGCCCCGGAGCGGTTGGGCATGCGGGCGGGCATCGGGAATGCGATGGAAGGCGGCGTGTTTCGGAACGGTCACGCGCGCCGTGTTCGTCGGGACGTCCATGCCCATCGGCGTGGAAATGAAAGGGAACGGAACGAACACGGGGGTGTTAAAGGTTTTGATGGATCGTGTCATGTTCCACATATGTGTCGAACCGCTCGGAATTTCAAGGCGACGGGTGGATTATTCAAGACGCCGCGCCGAATTCCGGGACATCGGGCCGGGATTCCCCGGGTTCGAGGGAACCGAGGTCGATTCAAGTCACCTCGTTCACCGTGGCGTTCCGTCCGGGAAGGGACGCGCGGCGCCGCTTGGTCGCCGACGCGGCTTCACCTCGACCCGCCGGCGCCCGGAGGCGGGCGGCCCGGTACTCCCGCGCGAAGATCGGCGTCCGATTCACGCAGCGGGGTGGTGGCGAACCCGTGACGCCGATGTGGCCAACCCTTGCGAACGGATCATCCCGTTCGGAGCGCCGTCCGGCGCGGGCTTTCCGAATTCGGCCGGATTCATGGACGGGCGGCGTTCCATCGGTCGCCAATACTCCTAGTGGAGGACGCCGTCGCGCGCGGAGCGTCGCCTGGCATGCGGTCCCAAACGGCGGTCGCCGAGAATCCATGCCGCCGGGTTGCGGTGCGCCAATCGTAGCGAACCCGAGGGGGCCCGGACCCGGCGTGACGCCCGCGACTCCCGATGCGCGGCCGCGGCCCGGGGAGTGGCGTGGCCGAAGCGCGGCGTGGCCGAAGCGCGGCGTGGCCGAAGCGCGGCGTGGCCGAAGCGCGGCGTGGCCGAAGCGCGGCGTGGCCGAAGATGTTCCGCCGCTCGGACGAGGGGAGGCATGGGATGCCGACCGTCGTGTCGGTGCGGAGTTGTCCGGGTTCCTTGGAAATATCGGTGTGTACCCCGGCCCGTGCCGGCATGGTGGCGACCACGGATGGTGCTTCCCGATGTCGCCAATACTCCAAGTGGAGGATGCCGTCGCGCGCGGAGCGTCGCCGGGGCATGCGGTCCCGAACGGCGGCCTCCGAGAATCCATGCCGCCGGGTTGCGGTGCGCCAATCGCAGCGAACCCGAGGGGGGCCCGGACCCGGCGTGACGCCCGCGACTCCCGATGCGCGGCCGCGGCCCGGGGGGTGGCGGGGCCGAAGCGCGGCGTGGCCGAAGATGTTCCGCCGCTCGGACGAGGGGAGGCATGGGATGCCGGCCGACGTGTCGGTTCGGGGCTGTCCGGGTTCCTTGGAAATTCCGGTGTGTATCCCGGCCCGCGCAGGCATGGTGTCGACCACGGACGGTGCTTCCCGATGACGACCATCCGAAGGCGTTGGGACGATTCCAAGGGTCGGGGAGCGAGCGCGCGAGGTGTTCCGGATCCACGGGCATGGGGACGCGGATCGCGGCTCCGGGAATTGTCGGACTTTCGGGATGGGCGGCTTCCTTCGGAAGGGCCGCGAAGCGGTCGAATCGCGGGAGGGTCTTGACACCGACGCCTCCGTTCGCCAAAATCCAGCGCGGCGCGGCCGT
>JANQKA010000348.1 GCA_028281405.1 Hasllibacter sp.
CGAATCACCACCGCAGGGAAGAACCGCTCCGATAGCAGCGGAGCGGCGGCGGATGACGAGGGATTTGGGGCGCCGCCCCGTTTCGAACGACCCTGACGCACCCAAGGACGGGGCCGTGGAGTGAAACGAATCACCACCGCCGGGAATAACCGCTTCGAAAGCGGTGGAGCGGCGCCGGATCCCGAATGATTCGGCGCGCCGCCCCGTTTCGAACGACCCGGACGCGCCCAAGGACGGAGCAGTGAAGTGAAACGAATCACCACCGCCGGGAATAACCGCTCCGATTGCGGTTGGTCGGCGGCGGATGCCGGGGAATTCGGCGCGGCGTCCCGTTCCGAACGGACCCGGCGCGCCCGCGGAAGGTGGCGGGGAGCGGAACGAATCACCACCGCCGGGACGACCGCGACGGCCGGGGGAACCGAAACCACGCCCGGTTCCCGGGAATCCTGCCGCGACGATTGGAAGGAACGCGCGGAAGCGTCCACCAGCGGAGTCACGTCCCGGATTCCACCCGGTCATCCAAGCACGGCTACCCGCGTCCGCGATGAGTCTCGCCGGTACACGCGCTCCGCCGCGGCGGGGTCGAACGCCACCCGGACGAACCGGAGGCGCCGGGTCGAAGGAGACTTCGAACATCCGCGCGCATCCAAGTCCGCTGCGCGGGAACCGGAGTCCCCGCCGGACCCCTTCGCCGTCCCCGCCCGGGACGGTGGCGGCCGCGCCGCCCGACCGCGGCCCGGGCCCGCCATCCATCCCCGCGGCGGGCCTTTACCCGGCGGCTTCGGCGTCCGGGAGGACCGAGATGAAGGTGCGGTTCTTGAGGCCCTTCCGGAAGTTCACGCGTCCTTGCGCCGTCGCGAAGATCGTGTGGTCCCTGCCCTGTCCGACGCCTTCACCCGGCCACCACTTGTTTCCGCGCTGACGCGCGATGATGTTGCCCGGGATGACTTCCTCGCCCCCGAACTTCTTGATGCCGAGACGCCGCCCGGCGGAATCGCGGCCGTTCCTGGACGAACCGCCAGCTTTCTTGTGTGCCATTCGCGTTACTCCTTTTCAGCGGCGAGGGATTTGGCCTGTTCGACCCAGTTTTCGCGTTCGACGCGGTCGCCCTTGATCGACAGCTTCTCCTTGATGGCCGCGATGTCGTCATCCGACCAGGCGGCGATCTGCCGAAAGGTGTGGACGCCGTTGGCGTTCAACCCCTCGACCATTTTCGGGCCGATGCCCGCTATCCTCTTCAGGTCGTCCGCGGCGGCGGATTCGGACTTCGCGGCCGCGCTTTTCTTAGTGGAAGGGCCTTTCTTGGCGGCGGCGCCTTCCGCGGCCGCCCCGCCCTTCGCGGCCGCGGCGCTTTTCCTGGCGCCGGCGGACTCCGCGGCGGCCCCGCCCTTCGCGGTCTCGACGCTTTTCTTCGCGGCGTCCCCGCCTTTCGCGGCGTCCCCGCCTTTCGTGGCCGCGCCGCTTTTCTTGGACGCGCCGGCGGCGGGCTTCGCGGCGGGGGCGTCGGCGCCACCGGACAACGCCTTGGAGGCGCCGCCCGGGCCGACCGCGGCCTTCACGCCGGAGGCTTTGGCGCCATCGGGCAAAATCTCGGTCACCCTCAGCAGGGTCAACTGCTGGCGGTGGCCCTTCGTCCGCTTGGACGAGTGCTTGCGGCGGCGCTTCACGAAGTGGACCACCTTCTCGCCCCTGATCTGGTCGAGAACCTCGGCCCGCACCCCGGCGTCGGAGATGAAGGGCGTTCCGAGTTTGGTCTCGCCGCCGCCGATCATCAGAATTTCGTTGAACTGAACGGTTTCACCCGCTTCGGCCGCCAGCTTCTCCACGCGCAGAACGTCTCCCTTCCGCACCCGGTATTGCTTGCCGCCGGTCTTGAGAACCGCGAACATCGCTGTCTTCCTTCTTTGCCGCGCCCTTCGGCCTCCGGATTCCGGAGTTTCGGAGGCCCTGCCTCCGCCTCGGGCGGCGCGTCCCTCGGGACGTTCGTTGCCTGAATGACCCCGTCGAACACGCGTCTCGACCGGGCACGGGCTTTTCCTCGACGGAGGCGGGAGAGTCAAGTCCCTCGCCGACCCGAATCAAAAATAATCTTCCCCGCCCCGGCCATGAATCGGCGGGCCGCGGCGGCCGCGCGGCATCTTGCGGAACGACGGGTGCGAAATCCACCACACGTTCTCCCAGTGGGGTGGGCGGCCGCGAGGTGACGATGATTGCATCGGGCACGGGAGCGCGGATCAGCCGCCGGCCGTGACGGGTTCGACCGGCTTCCACGCCGGGGCCGCCGCGCATGGATGGAACCGCCAAGGAGGAGTGGAGTTCAGGCCCCGCGGACTTGGTCCAACCGCCCGCGCTTCCCATGGGCGGTGTTCGGCGGCTCCCCGCCCCGAGCGACGCTGGGCCGAGATCTCCAAGCAGGGGCTTCGGAGCTCCTCTCCTCTCCCCTCCGCCCCGCGCGCCGCGCGGGGCAGTGACGGCCCCGACGTTCGGCGCGGTCAGCCGAGGCCTCCGCCCCGCGCGCCGCGCGGGGCAGTGTTCGCCACGGCCAAACAAATCAGCCGGAACACCGGCCTTGGCTCTCCGGGCGGAGGGGGAGTGCGATGGAGCGTAGGCGTCTTGGATGTAAACACGACAACGGATGACGATGGTGTTCGACGCGCTTCGGCGATTCGCGTTGACCTCCACGCGGCTCGCGCCACCGAATCCATCTAAACCGCCGGCACTCCACATTGACCTCCCGGAGCGGGCTGACGCGCCGGGAACGGTTGCGACGGCGGAACGGTCGTGGACCGTCCCGCTTCGCCCCATTCGAACGGAAGCTGAACAATTCCGAGGGCCCTTGGCGGGTCGCGCCTCCCGTCCCCATTCCCCGTGGACCTCCACTATCAAGTGGTCCGCAAAGAGAATTCCCGTCGAGATTCGGCGGCCCCGGTGAGCGGTTTCAAGGTTGTTTCCATCGACGACGATTTGGGCACGCCACGCCAAGGCGCCGATTGCCGCCGAACTCTCCGGTTCGGCGATTCGACACCACCCCCAACACCTTGTAGGGAATCCAGTGCCCGCCTCTAGATGAGGCGGGCACAGGCCACACGCGGGATCCGATCCCGTGTGGCCGCGACCTGCGGGTGACTACTTGGTGTGGGGTGAGGGCTTCCCATCTTCTACCCCGAGGGTTCGATTCCCTCCATCCGCTCGTCGTCCCTTCCATTATCAAGTTAAATCCGCGCCCGCAAGCGACGAATTTGGTCAATTGGCGGAATTTCACCCGCGCCCTCGCCGTGAGCCGCGGGTAACTGTTTGGTACCGGGTTTCGTTGGCCATGCGGAGCGGGCTGGCGCTCGAAATCGGTCACGACGGCGGAACGGTCGTGGACCGTCCCGATTCGTCTCGCTCGAACGGTAGCCGACCAATTCCAAGGCTTTTGGCGGACCGCGCCTCCCGGCCCCTTTCCCTTAGGCCCTTCACAATCAAGTGGTCCGCGAAGCGAATGCCAGTCGAGATCCGGCGAACTCGGTGAGCGGTTTCAAGGTTCTTACCTTCGACGCCGAATGAGGCGCGCCACGCCCGGGCACCGATTGCCGCCGAAGCCTCCGGTTCGGCGATTCGACACCACCCCCAACACTTTGCAGGGAATCCAGTGCCCGCCTCTAGATGAGGCGGGCACAGGCCACACGCGGGATACGATCCCGTGTGGCCGCGTCAAGCGGGTGACCTGGTGTGGGGTGCGGATCGCCAACTGTCGCCCCGAGGGTTCGATTCCCTCCACCCGCACGTCGTTCCCTCCACTATCAAATCAAATCCGCGCCCGCAAGCGCCGATTTTGTTCAATTGGCGGAATCCCACCCGCGCCCGCGCCGTGAACCGGTTTCAGCCACTTCCACGGATCGTCCTTCGTCAATCCCACCCGCGCCCGCGCCGTGAACCGGTTTCGGCCACTTCCACGGATCGTCCTTCGTCAATCCCACCCGCGCCCGCGCCGTGAACCGTAGGTAATTGGTCCCGGGATTCGTTGGCCATGCGGAACGGGTTGGCGCTCGGGATTCGGTCACGACGGCGATACGGAAGTGGAACGGTTCCGATGCTCACGACCGGACGAATGCCAAAAACGTCAGGATCCGGGCCTTCGCTTCCCAGGCGAACCGATTTCCGGCGGATCTTTCTACCCCACTGAAGCGGCCCAAGAATCACTTGGCGGGGGGATTCGTGGCCCATCCGGGGCACCCACGCGCCGGGACACTGGCCCGGCCACGGTCGCCGCCAAACGGCCAAACGGTTTCCCAACGGACAAAACACCCGATCTTCGGGCACCGGCCTTCCGCGCCCCAAGTCGGTAGATTCCCCGCGACTCTTCCGGAGGAATCGCCACCCCGATGGAAAAGCCCGCTCCATCGACACGGATGGGACCGTGCGCGGAATGCATTGGAGGGTGTTCGGGGCCAAGCCCCCCGCCGGCGAAGCACATGGCGGGAATTCCCGCGCGCTCATTCCCCTCCGGGATCAATCGCCCCCGCCTTCCTCGTGATCGTCGAGCGCGGCTTGATCGCCTGCGGCATGCTCGAAATCAATGCCGATCGATTTGGTCGTGGCCGCCCCGAGTTCCTTCAGCGCCTCGATCTGGGACAGCACGTTGCCGCGGCCCCGCGAGAGCTGTCCGAACGCGTCTTCGTAGGCGTCCCGGGCCTGCCCCAAACGCTTGCCGACCGCGTCCATGTTGTCCACGAATCCGGCCACCTTGTCGTACAACCTCCCCGCCCTCCGGGCGATCTCCTCGGCGTTCCGGTTGCGCCGCTCGACCGCCCAGACATTCGCGACCGTGCGCAACGCCATCATCAGCGTGGTCGGCGTCGCGATCGTGACGTGGCGCTCGAGGGCGTATTCGGTGAGCCGCCCGTCCTCGCGAAGAGCCTCCGAGAGGGCGCCTTCGATCGGAACGAAGAGAATGACGTAATCGACAGTCGAGTTCTCCGCCCCCTGATAGTCCTTCGAGGCGAGTTCCCTGATATGTCCGCGGAGGGATGCGACATGGCGCGACCGCGCCTCCGCGGCCTCGCCGTCGGTCTCCGCGTTCACCGCGTCGGTGTAGGCCGTCAGCGATACCTTGCTGTCGATCACCAACGTCTTGCCGCCGGGAATGTTCACGACGACGTCGGGTCGCAACCGTTCTCCATCGGCCCCGCCGCGATGCGCCTGCTTTTCGAACTCGGCGCCCTCCCGAAGTCCCGACCGCTCGAGAATGCCCTCGAGGATCATCTCTCCCCAGGCCCCCTGCTTTTGCCGATCCGACCTGAGGGCGCGCGTGAGGGCCAACGCCTCCTTCGAAATCGTCTCGGAACGTTGGCTCATCTGTTGGATTTCGGCCTTCAACGCGGCCCGGTCGTCGACGGTGGCCCGATGGAGCGCCCTGAGTTCCGTCTCGAAGTGCCCGACATGCTCCTTCAGCGGCGCGAGCGTGGCCTCCAGTTTCTCCAGATTCGCCTTGGATAAAGCCTCGCCCTGCGCCCTGAGAGCCTCATGGGCCAAGTCGCGGAACCTCGCCTCCATGTCCGAGCGCAACTTCGTCAGCATCCCGATCTTCTCATCCGCCGAGGCGCGTTCCTTCTCGATGGCGGTCTCCAACCGAGCGATTCTCTCCGCAAGTTCGAGCCGTTCCCCGGCGGCCACCTCGAGCCGTCCGCGCATTTCCGTGATTTCGCCGTTCAACCGTTCGATTTCCCTTCCTCGCTCGTCAGCCAGTGCTTCCGAGCGGGCCGCGTTTTCGCGGGCGGCCGCGAGTTCCATCTCTTTCGCCGCCAAGGATTCCCTTGGCGAGACGTTGTTTTCGGCGGCCCCCGTGGCCGCGCCGCCGCGCCGAAAAGGCCGGATAATCGCGGCCAAGGCGAGGACGGCCAATACACATAGCGCGGCCAAGGCCGGCCCGGACATGTCGAATTCGATCATTTGGTGTTCCTGCTCGTTGTTTCCGTTCCGGTGATGTCCGAAACCCAGCTTCAAAAATCCCGGCGCGAAGCCACGATCAAGCGGCAACTACCATCATTTCGGTTCCGTGTCCCGTCATGCGGCCCGGCGACGACGGATCGTCAACGGCATCCCCTCACAACAAACCGCGCGGGTTGGTTCTTGAACGCAGGCCGGGGTCCGATAGTCGCCGTGATGGTGGTTTCTCACCCGGCAGCCGCGACCCGGCGTCGGCCCGGACGCGCGGACGCACGGACGCAAGCGGGCAACGTTCCGCCCCCGGAGGCGCGAACGCGTACGATGTGAAGCATCCTGGCCGTGGAAGCCGCTCCGGGACGGCCCGTTTCCGCGGTGTCGCCGATCATTGTGTCGAAGCGGAGAATACTGGTGGTCATGAACGCCGGGCGACGGTATCGTCATCGGACAATCAGAGGAGAAACCCATGAAAATCGAGT
The DNA here is from genome assembly GCA_028281405.1 of Hasllibacter sp. GTDB lineage: Bacteria > Pseudomonadota > Alphaproteobacteria > Rhodobacterales > Rhodobacteraceae > JANQKA01. The sequence goes on from JANQKA010000348.1 coordinate 6,408, forward strand.
ACCTCCACACGATGCTGCGCGTGAAAGATCTTGACAAAAGCATCGAATTCTTCAAGATGCTGGGCTTGAAGGAGCGTCGCCGAACGGACAACGAGAAGGGCCGTTTCACCCTCGTGTTCCTGTGTCCGCCCGACCAGGACGATGGCCGAGCAGACGTCGAACTGACACACAACTGGGATGGGGACGACGGCCTGCCCACCGACAGCCGCCACTTTGGCCACCTCGCGTACCGGGTCGAAAACATCCACGACATGTGCCGGAAACTGATGGACGCGGGTGTCACCATCAACCGCCCTCCGCGCGACGGGCACATGGCGTTC